>JAUWLJ010000042.1 GCA_030613705.1 Chloroflexota bacterium | reverse complement strand
AGCGTTCTTTTCCGATAACTGTGTAGTACCAACGCCAGGCTTCTGGGTTGATCGGTTCACCAACAGTTCCCAGCAAGCGCAGGCTGCTCAAATCATGTCGTTTTGTCCATGCATCTCCAAAGCGCATCAAACCGCGGATCGCCGTCGGAGCAGTATACAGAATCGTGACCCCATATTTCTCAATCATCCGCCACCAGCGGTTCGGGTACGGATGAGTTGGCGCTCCTTCATACATGAAACTGGTCGCCCCATTGAGCAGGGGTCCATAGACAATATAGCTGTGTCCGGTAATCCAGCCTGGGTCGGCTGCACACCACCAACGATCCTCATCTTTGACATCGAACACGCTTTTCATGGTGGCGTAGGTATAGACCATAAAACCGCCATGCGTGTGCACTACGCCTTTCGGTCGGCCGGTTGTCCCAGAGGTATACAAGATAAAAAGCAGGTCCTCTGCGTCCATCGGTTCAGTTTCGCATTGGGAATTGGAAATTGGTAAACCCATCAATTCGTCGTACCAATAGTCACGACCCGGCTCCATATAGATATCCTGGCCTGTCCGCTTGATAACGATACAGCTCTCGATCGTTGGCTGGCGAGCCATGGCTTCATCGGCAATATCTTTTAGGTGCACAATTTTGCCGCGCAGCCAGCCGCCATCCGCAGTGATCAGAACCCGGCTTTCAGCATCTTCGATCCGTTCAGCCAGGGATTCGACGCTAAAACCCCCATAAACAACGCTATGCGGTGCCCCAATTTTGGCACAGGCGAGCATAGCAATCACCTGCTCCGGAATGCGCGGCAGGTAAATCGTGACGATGTCACCCTTCTCGACCCCCATGCCGCGCAGCAAGTTGGCAAATTTACATACTTCTCGATTAAGCGCAAAATAAGAAAAAGTGCGCACATCCCCGGGCTCACCTTCCCAGATCAGGGCTAACTTGTTCTTGCGAGAGGTTTTAACATGTCGGTCCAGTGCATTTTGAATAATGTTGGTCTTTCCGCCCACAAACCACTTGAAAAATGGTGGATTGCTATCATCCAGAACTCGATCCCACTTCTGGTACCAATCCAGCTCTTCGGCCAGGTCAGCCCAAAAACCTTCGGGATCCTCCATGGAACGCTGGTACAGCGTATCGTAATCCTGGATGTATGCTGCCGAGACAACCTCCGCAGAAGGATGATATATATCACCTTCCATTTCGTTATTCATTGCATTAGCCTGAGCCATCATTTCCTCCAATCTATTTATGCATTTTAGCGAATAGATAATTGCAAGACCCCCTGAACTTAGAACGATTTTACGGGTATGTCCCTTTGTTGTCAACCCAATTGTAACCAGCCTGACAATCTCGATCTACTTTCGCCGAAAAGCGCAGTAATCCTCCGGAGATCAAATTGACCGCCGCCATGAAGGTGATTTCATCATGATCGCCTTAAGGATCGGCGGAGGTTTGACTTGGTTAGCAATCTTCGCCTACTTGGTATACCCTCCGGCGATCGCTTGGGCATCTCTCCCCCTACCAGGATGGCTCCGCTGGCTGGGGGTCTTGGGTGGGTCCGCAGCAGTAATCCTGCTCATTTGGATGTTCAGGAGTCTGGGGATGAATACCAGCGTTATTCTGGGCGCACGGGGCATTTTCTCCCCCGTATCTGTTAATAATCTAACAATTTCTCAAAACACATCCGGTGGCGGAATTAGTAAATATATTCGCATGGTAATAGTTCAATCCAAACGAAACTCATGCTGGTAAAGATCTCTGGATGGACGGAAAGATATCTCTTAGCACAATGTCAAGTCGCGGAGACCCATCATGCGGGCAACTATCTTCAGCCGGGGAAGCGCCTGTTCGGGTTATAATCTCGATCATAATCCATTGTCAAGCACAACTTCATTGCCAAAGCTGACCAGGAGGAAGCCAATGGAAGTTCTTGGAATAGACATCGGAGGATCAGGGATTAAAGGTGCACCCGTGGAGACGGACACTGGTAACCTGCTCGCCGCGCGCTACCGCTTGCAGACCCCCTCCCCGGCCAAACCACAGCCGGTCGCTGAAACTGTGTTCAAAATCGTGGACCATTTCAACTGGGAGGGACACTTGGGTATTGGTTTTCCAGGCGTCGTACGCAAGGGTGTCACCTTAACAGCAGCCAACATCCACAATGATTGGGTTGGTTTAAATGCCGCGAAATTTATCAAAAAAGTCACCGGCTGCAAAACGTGCATCATTAATGATGCCGACGCCGCGGGTTTAGCAGAGATGGCTTTTGGAGCAGGGAAAGATCGCCAGGGAGTGGTCATGGTGGTCACAATCGGTACCGGGCTTGGCAGCGCTCTTTTCACCAACGGTCAGCTGCTCCCCAACAGTGAGTTTGGTCACCTTGAAATTGATGGTGTCGAAGCGGAATGGATCGCCTCCGATGCTGCCCGAAAACGGGAGAAACTCTCCTGGAAAAAATGGGGCCACCGCTTCGATCAATATCTGCACACAATGGAAAAATTGCTCTGGCCAGACCTAATCATCCTGGGAGGGGGTATCAGCAAGAAATATGAGGAATTTCTCCCCTATATCACTGTCCAGGCAGAGGTAGTGCCAGCCAAGATGTTGAATGAAGCCGGCATTGTTGGCGCGGCAGTTGGAGCATGTAAATACGGAAACTAATTCCACCCGGTATCAGCAAAAAACTCCGGCGAAGTTTTATTATCCAACGATGCCTTATGAAAAATCTTAGATTTAATTCCGGCAGGTCATCAATGCTTGCAATCAGGAATTTTTACCTCTTGATTCCCGTTTCAGTAACGTGAATAACCGCATGTGTTAATTGTGCTCGTATTTTGTTCTCGATATTACAATTTCAGCCGACGAGCCCTCCTTCAGTTAATCGTCTCAGATCGTTGAGCGCAGACTCGATCTCTTCTTGTTTCACCGGGCGATCTTCCTTCACATGGATTAAGCTGCCTGACTTGGCTTTCTCTAACGCCACTGCCCGAATGGTCACATTGGAAGCTAAGGCTTCCTTAACCAGCGCAGCACCGGCAGTATACCCGATCAATGGATTCAACGCGGTGACAACAATAGCGTTCTTGTCTAACCAGCCCTCAGCTTTTTCCCTGTTGACCTGCAATCCTGCTACGCATTTCTCGCTGAATGCCCGCACCGATCCAATGGTGACCTGCATCATTTCAAACACATTGTGAGCGATGATCGGCATCATCACGTTGAGCTCCAGCTGTCCAGCCTGGGCTGACAAAGCGATGGTATGATCGCAGCCTTGCACATGGTACATCGCCATGTTCAGCATCTCTGCCATCACTGGGTTGATTTTTCCAGGCATAATGCTCGAACCTGGCTGTACTGCTGGCAGATGGATCTCATCCAACCCCGTCGCAGGACCCGAGGAGAGCAGGCGGAGATCATTGGCGATGCGGGTTAAGGTGATCGCAAGAGTTCTTAATGAGGCGGAAAAATCGGCAATGTCTGCCATCGACTGCATGCTCTCAAAAAGATCGTCAGAGGTGAAAAGTTCCAATCCTGTCAGCTGCTTCAATTTCTCAACCATGCGTTGGTGGTATTCGGGATGGGCATTCAACCCGCTACCAGTTGCGGTTCCACCGATCCCAAGACGGCGCAGCCCCTGAGTAGACCTGCGGATACGCTCGCTATCGCGCTCTACAGCCCGGGCATAAGCCCCGAATTCCTGTCCCAGGCGAACCGGAACTGCATCTTGCAGGTGGGTGCGGCCAGATTTGACGACATCATCGAATTCGACTGCCTTTTGGCGTAATGCGCCTCCCAGATCATCGATTGCTGCTAAGAGCTCATCCAACCGCCACAAGCACCCTAAACGGATCGCCGTGGGGATGGTGTCGTTCGTCGATTGCGCCATGTTGACATGATCATTAGGGTTTACCAGGTATTCACCGGACTTGCCACCCAAGATTTGCGTTGCCCGATTGGCGATCACCTCATTGGTGTTCATGTTGTGACTGGTGCCGGCGCCAGCTTGAAAGGGGTCAATGACGAATTGATCTTCCCATTTCCCCTCAACTACTTCCCGTGCTGCCTTCGTGATTGCCGCAGCCAGTTCACTATCCAGCATCCCTAAATCCCGGTTGACTTCCGCTGCAGCTTGTTTGATTATCGCCATGGACCAGATAAACGCTCTCCAGGGTTTCAGCCCAGAGATGGGGAAATTCTCCACCGCGCGCTGTGTTTGAGCGCCGTATAATGCGTTCGCCGGAACACTTATTTCGCCAAGTGAATCTTTCTCGAGACGTGTTTCTTGATTCATGCTGCCTGATCCTCCAACTGATATATGTAATTGTAACCGCTTCCGATTAATTCGGACAATATTAGTTTTATTTTGCCAGTGACCAGCCAAGTGGTTTTATTCGTCCATTCATAACCTCCAAAGCATTTGCCGATGGTAAAATTGCACTGCCAATTGAACTTGAATCTGCCACACTTATACTATGCTGATCCATTCCGCTTCACAAATACTCACTCTGGCTGGTGGTCCCCAAAGAGGTCAAAATTTAGGCCAGCTGGGATTGATCCCCAATGGCGCTTTACTGATCCAGGGTGAGAAAATCGTTACAGCAGGTCCCAGTGAAGAACTACAAGCTGCCTACCCTGACGAACCGCAAATAGATGCTGCTAACTGCGTGGTTATGCCAGGTTTTGTCGATCCACATACCCATCTAATTTGGGTTGGTGATCGAGCAGCAGAATTCGAAATGCGTCTGCAAGGGAAAACCTACTTGGAGATACTTGCAGCAGGGGGAGGGATTCTCTCTACAGTGCGCGCCACTCGGGCGGCATCACTCTACTCACTGCTCGGCGAGACCCGCCCCCGGATGCTAACAATGCTCGAGCATGGTACAACCCCCGCTGAAGCCAAGACCGGCTATGGCCTGGAAACCGAAAGCGAGCTGCGCATGCTCCAGGCACTAATCGCCCTGGATGAGGAAGGTCCACTCGAACTTGCGATCACCTTTCTGGGTGCTCACGCCATCCCTCCGGAATTCAAAGATGATCCTCAGGCTTACACAGATCACCTCTGCGTCAACATGCTGCCAGCAGTGGGTGCCTGGTGGCCTGATGGTCGCCAGCTGCCCTTTGTGGATGTCTTCTGCGAAACGGGTGCCTTTGATCTGGATCAATCCCGTCAAATCTTGAGCTTGGCCAAGAAACTTGGTTTCCCGTTGAAAATTCATGCCGATGAGTTTGATAACCTGGGTGGTGCAGCCTTAGCTGCCGAGCTGCATGCCGTCTCCGCCGATCATTTGGTGGCCACATCTGAAGAGGATATCAACATTTTGGCTGAAAGCGATACTGTAGCAGTCGCTTTACCAAATACCCCATTTGGACTGGCAGAAGATCACTATACCCCTGCCCAGGCGATCCTGGAGGCGGGTGGCATCCTGGCTTTAGCCACAGATCTTAATCCGGGTACTGCCTGGTGCGAGAACATGCAGTTTGCAATCGCCCTGGCTTGCCGCTACATGCACCTTACTCCAGCCCAGGCGATCGCTGCAGCCACGATCAACGCAGCAGCGGCGATCTCGCGGGCTGATCAGATCGGCTCTCTCGAGCCCGGCAAACAAGGCGATGTATTAATCTTGAATGTCCCCAATTATCAGCACCTTGGTTACCGTTTTGGTACTAACCTGGTGAGGACTGTAGTGAAAAAAGGGGATGTGGTTGTAAGAAACTCCAACGGATAACTAGAAAATAGCATGCCAAACATCGAAACTGCTCGCAGCTGGTATCCAGAGATCGATCCGGTCCATGGGTTCGATCATATCCTGCGCGTATACCGCATGGTTGAAAAACTAGCCCTTATTGAGGGAGCTGACCTGGAAATCGTGCGTGCTGCCGCCCTGCTGCATGATGCCCAGGGCAGCCAAACTGAAGGCGGGGAAGAAGGTCGCCAGAACCATCACCATGCTTCTTCCGAATTTGCCCAACAAATTCTGCAGGCTGAAGGCTGGTCACCCGACAGGATCGCAGCTGTACAGCACTGTATTCGTGCGCATCGCTTCCGGGACAACACGGAATCCCCTCAAACCCTGGAAGCGAAAATCCTGTTCGATGCAGATAAGCTGGATGTGATCGGCGCTGTTGGCGTCGCCCGGACTGTCGCTTTCGATGTGGTCGTCAACCAGCCTATCTACGCGGAACCCTCTCCACGCTTTATGGAAACAGGTGAAAAAGAACCCGGCGAACCCCATTCCTCTTATCATGAGTATCTGTTTAAATTAAGTAAGATCAAAGACCGCCTATATACTTTTACCGCCCGTGAGATTGCTGAAGAACGCCATCAATTTATGGCCGAGTACTTCGATCGCCTGGCAGCTGAAGAGAAGGGAGAAAAATAAGACAACTATCAATTCTGTTGATTGGATCTACGTAAAATGCGGCTAGAATAATTGGATGAATGGTCCAATACTAGTTGTTGAAGATGTCCCCAATATCCTGGAACTTTTAGATGTGACCCTGCGCTTCAAAGGTTACCCGGTCGTTACCGCCGGTAATGGAGAAGAGGCGCTCCAAATCGTTCCCCAAGAAAAACCCGCCTTAGTGATTACCGATATCATGATGCCCAAGATGGACGGCTATACTTTGGCGTTTAATCTACGGCGGAATCCAGAAACATCCCAGATACCTATCATCTTTCTTTCAGCGACATATGTCACCCCGGAGGATAAAGCTTTCGCCATGAGCCTGGGTGCTGTACGCTTCATGGAGAAACCTGTCGACACAGAAGATTTTTTGCTCACTGTGGCAGAGGTATTGACCAATAGCCATGGTGACCTCTCCTCACCAATGGACAAACAGCAATTTCTAAAAGGTTACCGGCGTCGGTTAGAAGTCAAGCTAGGACACAAAAACGCTCAGATAGTACGTAATGAGCGGCTGTTGGAAACTTTGCCGAATTCGCTCAAAACATCCTTCGAGGGGATGCTCCAGGATAACTGTGCTCAAAGGGACCAGATTCAATGGGAATTAGATGAGATTTACTCGCGCCTGGAGAAATCCATCAACGACTCCTAGCCCGAGTGATTGTAAATTCACAACCATCAATTCGAACCTCACCTAATTTAGATGAGGTTTCTTTTATTATCTAATAGTAAGTAAGGGTAAAGAAGTACTCCCCAAAAACCAATGAACGCCGCTCACTCCATCCGAACTCTTAGGAAATTGGCGACCATACCCTGACCGTAATACACACGGATGAGTCTGAAAATCAAGTCAATTCGATAAGATTACCGGCCGGGTCATGAAACATCACCCACCGCGAATCTTCATTTCCTTCGATTCCCCAGGGCAGCTCCACGTCATGCGCCTTCAAACGTTCAACAGCTTCATCGAGGTCCCAAACGCGGAATGCGAACAAAGGGAAACGGGCAGGTACAGAATCTTCCGCTGGCTGTGGTTTCCCCTGCAAAATGGTTAAAAAAGCCTCGCCGACTTTAAAGTGCGGTCGCCCACCATGATGATGAGGCAGCAAATCTAATCCCAGTACGTCTTTGTAAAAATGTGCTGACTTTGGTACATTTTCTGCCCACAGACAAATTACTTCAATACCTTTGATCATCTCAATTCGCTCCCGTAATTGCATTCTGGTCATCTTCAACAAAATGGTGGCTGGCGCTGGCATCGTAATCCATACCGTAAATCTCCTTCAACGCAGCGATCTTCTTCAGTCCTTCATTTTGGAATGGGCTTTCTCCTTCAAAGGCATGTAGGACGATCGCTTCCAGCAGATCCCCTAAGGTAATATCATGGACCTCTGCCAGCGCTTTTAAGACTTTTAGCATCCGCTTTTCGATTCGCACGCCAGTTTGCACTCGCTGGATTTTAATTGACTCTACTTTTCCCATAGATACTTCCCCAAGCAAATGACGCTCAAAATCCTGCTGCTCAATGCGGGAGATCAAACCTGAGCCTGCCAGCAGGAATGCAGCCCACATCTCTTACTCCTGTCTGGTAAATTATCCCTAACTGAAAAAGCATCAATCAGAGTGCGAGGTTTTAATCCGATATCCGCAACAACGCATTTACTGTATAATCATACCTGGCATCCAAAACCAGGAAGTTTTTCTCTCCACTTATATCTGTCATCCTTCTCTAGAAATAATGAGATATCATGTCCGGCAGTCACCACTCATCTCGCTAAGTGGCTGTTAACTCAAAAGAGAAAATACACTTACAGAATCGTCCTTATACCTGAAACCATAGGCTCAATTGTCTATCTCAGTTGCAACCTGGATGAGATGAAAAGCAATATTATCGCTGGATTTAACGTTACCTGCGATGGCGACAATAACTCATATTCATATTTGCCATCCAGGCAGGAGAAAACCCTTGCTGACCAGGTTGCCTTGCATGTCTTGAAGAACATGCATCAATAATCACTCATCGACCGGGGAAGCGATGAGCGTCTATACTGCAGTCCTGGGGTAGATTTACCGATTGCATCTGTGTTGCGAACGAAATATGGATCGTATTCTGAATACCATACCTCGTTGACTGATCTTAATTTCATCACACCTGCCGGGTTACAAGGTGCATATGATGTGCTGCAGAAATGCATTGAATGCATAGAAACCAACCAGAGGTTGAAGGTGAGCTTGCTTTGTGAACCACAGTTGGGGAAGAGGGGGCTCTACCCCACGATCAGCACAAAGAAGAGTGGAGAACAGGTGCGCGACATGATGAATTTGCTCACTTATGCAGACGGCTCCCGGACAGCCCTGGAGATAGCAGAAAAATTTAACATAAATTTGTGGGAATTGATGCCCATAGTCGAGAGACTTAAAAAGGGTAGTTTGTTAATTGAAGTATAAGAATAGCTGCAAATAGGGAGAAACAATGGCTGGAAATTTTCAGGTCCGCGAAGATTTTAAAGTAGGTGAAAAAGCATCGATGACCAAGGAAATCACCGCAAGTGATATCACCTCTATGGCTGAGATCACCGGTGACTTCAACCCGATTCACATCGATGAAGAATTCGCCAGAAAATCACGTTTTCAAGGACGCATTGCTCACGGTGTGCTGAGTGCAGGGTTGATCTCGGCAGTTTTAGGTATGCATCTCCCCGGTCCTGGTGCAATATTCCTTCGCCAAACTCTGAAATACTTAAACCCAGTCAGGGTGGGTGATACGCTCACCGCACAGGTTGAAGTTTCCAAATGGCGACCAGATAGGAAAATAATTACTCTGGAAACTTTATGCTTTAATCAAGACGGCGATACTGTTCTTGAGGGAGAAGCTGTGCTGTTAATAGAATCGATCGATTAATTTTCTTGTCTTGATGACTTAAACCGCTTGCAGTTAATAGCTACTCGGGCTTAAGACTTCTTGCACGATGATCTGCACCACAGGCAACAAATTCCACTATTCACACCCGGTGGTTATCCACCCTCTTCCCCCGTAAATGGCGATCCAGCTCCTCCAATTCCACTCGGGAGGTCAAATCCAGGCTGAGCGGCGTCACCGAAACCACTCTCTTGACGCGCACAGCATATACATCAGTGTCGGTTCGATCCTTTGTGGGATCACCAACGATTCGGTAGCTGGGAATGCCTGGCTGGTCCCAGGAGTCTCTTTTTGGTGGTGTTGGTTGGTAATAAATAATGCGCGACAGGCGCGTGATTTCCCAGGGCGTCTCAGTTGTTGCGTCGCAGGGCACATCTACTTTAAGAACGTTCACATCAGCAGGCAGCTTTTTTTCTACCAACATGCGGCCAAAATATGCCGCAAAAAACCCCGCGGCCGAGAAATCCACCTCCGGTGAGTAGGACAAATGGTATTCACGCTTGGTTTCCAGTGAGATCGCCAGGGCTGGGATACCATGGGCTGCAGCTTCCAGCGCCGCGCCCACCGTTCCCGAGACGGTGATCCCGGTTCCCAGGTTCTCGCCATAATTGATCCCCGCGACTGCCAGGATAGGTTTTTCAGGCAGTATCTCAAGTACCGCGTGCAGTACTGCTTGGGCAGGTGTCCCGCCGACTGCAAAAACAGTCCACTTTTGACCGTTAACTTCCATTTCCTGCTGGTCGATCAATCCATCAGAGTGGATCGGTAAACTGCGTCCGGCGCCTGAAAACTGGTCTCGGGGGGCAACCACATTGACAAACCCCAATTCGGAAAGGGCTTTCGCTGCGGTCCACAAACCAGGAGATTGAATGCCATCATCATTGGTGAGCAGTATTTGCGATGAACTCATACTTAGATTCCTAATGAACTGACAAAATCAATGAGCGTAATCCTTGATCTTGTCGCTCGAAGCGCGGTTGTCTTTCTGGGCTCCAGTCGTATAGAGCGGACCTCGGTTCAACCACAGGGCAGCTACAATCTTGCCCACCGCCCACA
>JAUWLJ010000070.1 GCA_030613705.1 Chloroflexota bacterium | reverse complement strand
CAAAACCCAATCCCATTTACCCGTCGATAAATAATTCCAAGGGATTTTGATCAGTTGTGCTAACACCCAGGAGATGAATCCAGCGATCAAGACTGGATTGGATAATATCCCGAATTGATCCATCTAGTAATAAGGTTTCATGACTGGTTGAAGTCTACCAATCCTTCAGCGGACAGTTCTTGAATTTTAAGCTCAGCCTGCTCCAGTAATTGCGCACAGTGCCTGGCTAGCGCCTGTCCCCGTTCAAACATTTCCAGAGCCTGTTTTAGAGATCTTTCATCAGTTTCGAGGTCCAGGACAATTGCCTCCAGCTCGCTGAGCGCCTGTTCGTAGGTCATCTCCTCGATTGGAACAGGTTCTTCAGGTGACTTGGTTGGTGGATTCATGCTTATCTCCATGGTAATTGTTAAACTTGTTTCCCCTGACGTGAGGAGTAAAGGAGTAAGGGGGAGTCTGAGGGTAATATTTCAGCTGCCTGGTCATTGAATTCATCTTGACTCAGTCCGTATTCGGTGATGAATTGATCGATTTCAGGTTTTACTTCCCGCTCATAGGATGTGCGAGTGGTGGCTTGCCTGGCACGGTTGGCGAGTGTGGAGGAGACAAGAAAAGAAATCAAAATCAGGATGAAAAGGATTACAGCTAAGATGGTCAAGGTTTTTGTGATCGCAAAGAAAATGATCACCATCAGCAACCCGCCGACCAATAACCCTAATGTGCAGCCGGTTCCAAAGGCTATCTCGGCTGCAGATGTGCCAGATGCGACCAGCTTTTGGTGGGAATTCTCGATTAATTCCTGGAGCACTGCTTCTTGAGAATCACTGATCTGGATGCTATCATCCAGCGGGGCGCCACAACGCAGGCATTCTACTTCCTCGGCCGGCACCATCCCGAAGCAATATGAACACTGGACAGATAAGTTCGTGGGTGGGGTTTTATTCGACACTGCCGGGTTCCTGCACGCGCACCTCAAATTCGCCATCGCTGACCCGCACACTCAGAGCATCATTGGGCTGAACCTGTTTGGTGGAGCGCACCAGGCTGCCATCTGGTTGGGTGACGAGGGAGTAGCCGCGGGCGAGAAGCGCGCGCGGATTGAGGGCGTTGAGACGCAGTTTAATACCTGCCAAACGGGTGCGGTTGATCTCTATCACGTGGTACAACGACTTGCCTGCCCGGAAATTGAGCTCGTCCAGGCGCTGCTGGTCCCGGTGAACCCGTGCTAACGGGGTGCGCAATAATAAACGATTCTGCTGCCCTTCGAGCCACCTTCGCTGGTCAAAAAGGAAATTAATTGTCGATTGGTGGATGTTCTTGCTCAGCTCGCTGAGGGATACGCGCAAGTCAGCCTGGTTGGGCGTGGCAAGTTCCGCCGCGGCAGTTGGGGTAGGTGCACGCAGGTCAGCCGCGAAGTCAGCGATCGTGAAATCGGTTTCATGGCCGATACCTGAAATGATTGGCGCAGGAGATGAAACGATGGCACGAGCCACCTGCTCATCATTAAATGCCATGAGATCTTCAAGCGATCCCCCTCCACGAGCAAGTAAGATTAAATCTGGTTTAATCAGGCGGTTAAGTGCCTGTAAAGCGGATATTATCCCTTGCGGGGCTTGATCGCCTTGGACCTGCGTCGGGGCCAATATTATTTTAACGGGTGGGTAACGGCGCCGGATCGTATCGAGCATATCCCTCAAGGCTGCCCCAGTAGGCGAGGTGACAATCCCGATCGTTTCAGGCCAACGCGGAATAGCCCTCTTCCTTCCCTCATCAAATAATCCTTCGGCTTCTAATTGATCTTTCAGGCGCAGAAATTCCTGGAACATTGCCCCTTCACCAGCTGGTCGAATCATATCCCCATACAGCTGGTAGTTTCCGCTGGCTTCGTATACGCTGATACTGCCATGGATCTCGATTGCATCTCCATCACGCGGAAGATAGGTTTGCTGGTTGACTGCATTGCGCCACATAACACAGCGCAAGGCAGCATTTCTGTCCTTCAATGTAAAATACAGGTGCCCAGAGGTCGGCCGGGACAGGTTGGAAACCTCGCCTTCCACCCACAAATCTTGCAGGTTTTCTTCGCTTTCAAACAGGTCACGCAAATATCGCGTTAGATCTGTGACCGACCAGGTTGGGGGTTGGAACATCGGCATCTGCATCATTTTCAGGCTTACCTTTGGTGAAATCCGGATATGAGGATACCCGTTAGCCTGGTGGTTGTCAACTATTCCTGGGCGTGTTGTTTTCTGCTACAATAATAGAAGTCTCTACAAGGATTGATCCCGCTCTATGACGATGAATATTCCGGCTTCCCCGCATTACAATGAAATATATTTGGTCTCCCTGGCGCATGACATACATTCAAAAACATAACGAGGAAGCAGAAGGATGTGTGTTCTGCGAAGCCCAGGAATTGCCTGATGGCCCTGATAATTTAATTCTCTATCGTGGACAGCAGGCATTTGTGATTTTAAATCGGTATCCTTACACCAGTGGGCATCTTATGGTGGTGCCTAATAAACATGATCCCTCTTTAGACGGTTTAGATGCGTCAGCACGCGCTGAGCTGATGGAACTGGCAACCCAGATTATGTCCATGTTAGGTAAGGAGTATCATGCTCAAGGATTCAATATAGGTATCAACATTGGTGAAGCAGCTGGTGCAGGGATCACGGAACACGTTCATTTACATGTCGTCCCGCGCTGGACAGGAGACACGAATTTTATGTCTTCGCTGGGGGAGACGCGGGTTCTCCCTGAAACACTCGAGGACACTTATCAGCGGTTGAGAAGAGCCTGGGAGCGGATGCAATCCTGATAATCCCAATAACTAAATTCCATAAGAACATCATAGATAGTGAGGAGAACTGAGCATGGCGGATCACGATCAAGAATCTGTAATCCTCAGCGCTGCCCGAACGCCGGTCGGTCGCTTTCTCGGGTCATTGAGCGGTATTCCTGCCCCACGTTTGGGTGCCGTTGCTGTTAAGGCCGCTGTCGAGCGGGCTGGGATCAAAGAGCAATCCGAGTTCGACGAAGTGCTGATGGGCAACGTTGTTTCAGCTGGGCTCGGCCAAAACCCGGCCCGCCAAGCGGGGATCTTCGCCGGATTGCCGGCCAGCGTTGGCGCAACCACAATTAATAAGGTGTGTGGGTCGGGGCTCAAGACGGTCATGTTGGCTGCCCAGGCTATACGAGCTGGTGACGGCAACTTGTTCGTAACTGGGGGAATGGAAAACATGAGCCGCGCTCCTTATTTGGTCCCGGGCCGCACAGGAGAACTGCGCTATGGGCATGCTCAGTTGACAGACGCGCTCTTGCTGGATGGGCTTTGGGATCCATTCGAGGATTGGGGGATGGGCGATGCGGCTGAATTTATCGCCCAGGAATACCAGGTCACCCGCCAGGCAATGGACGAATATGCCCTGGCCAGCCACCAAAAAGCTGCTGCGGCCCATGATAATGGTAGGTTTGCAGCAGAGATCGTGCCGGTTGAAATAATCGGCCGTAAAGGCAAAGTGACGATTTTCGATGCCGATGAGACATTCCGGCGCGATACCTCCCTGGAAGCACTCAGTAAGCTGAAACCTGTCTTCCAAAAAGATGGCAAGGTGACCGCTGGCACCGCTCCTGGTTTGAATGATGGGGCTGCTGCGGTAGTGGTTGCCAGTCGGACCAGGGCAGATCAGCTGGGGATAAAACCGATCGCACGTGTGATCGGTTACCACCAGACAGCGGTACAACCCAAGTACATTTTTGATGCGCCATCGCACGCCATGCCGCAGCTGCTGGATAAAATCGGCTGGCAGCTGTCAGATGTCGACCTGATCGAACTGAACGAAGCCTTCGCAGCCCAGATACTTGCAAATGGCTATGCTCTGGCTGATCTGGGCTGGGATTGGGATAAAGTCAACGTTAATGGCGGGGGTATCGCGCTGGGTCACCCGATCGGTGCCAGTGGAGCCCGCATCCTGGTCACATTGATCTACGCTCTACAGAATCGAGGTTTAAAACGCGGTATAGCCACACTTTGCCTGGGAGGAGCAGAAGCTGTAGCGATGGCGATCGAGATGGAGCCGGCTTAATCACCCTGATGCCAGTGTTCGTTGATCTAATGACGGACTGACTGCACATATAAATAACTCGAGGAGGGTTTAGGTGGAAATTAAACATATTTTCGTGGTTGGGGCAGGGACGATGGGCAGCGGTATTTCCCAGACTGCGGCGGTTTCCGGATACCAGGTGACGATGATGGATGTGGTCCCGGAACAGCTCGAACGCGCTCGGAAAATTATCGCGAAATCGGTTGAGAAGTTGGAGGGCAAAGGGGTTATCGACCAGCCGCAGGTAGATGCAGCTGGGCAAATTACCTATGTGGACAGTTACGCGGCTGTGGCGGGTGCAGATTATGTAATTGAGGCCGCAACAGAAAACCCCGAATTGAAATTAAAGATTTACGCTGAACTTGACCATCTCGCCCAACCGGAAGTTATCCTGGCTTCTAATACTTCTTCGATCAGCCTGACTAAGATCGCTGCAGCCACGGGGCGAACGGACAAAGTGATTGGAATGCATTTCTTTAATCCGGTACCTCTGATGCGCCTGGTTGAGATCATTCGCGGTTTGGCAACCTCGGATGAAACCACAGCTACAGCAATGGAGCTCGCCCGGAGGATGGGTAAAGATCCAGTGGAGGCCAATGACTCCCCTGGTTTTATCTCTAACCGGATACTCTGCCCGATGATCAACGAAGCGATCTTCGCTTTGCAGGAAGGGATTGGTACTGTGGAAGCGATTGATGCTGTGATGAAGCTGGGCATGAATCACCCCATGGGTCCACTTGCTTTATGTGATCTGATCGGCTTGGATGTGGTGCTTTTCGTCATGGAAGTACTGCAGCGAGACTTGGGGGATGATAAATACCGTCCCGCACCTCTGCTGCGCAAGATGGGAGATGCCGGTTACCTGGGCAGAAAAACAGGGAAAGGATTTTATGCGTATTAAACACACAGGAAGCCATCAAGGTTTGATGGCTTCCTGGCGCGCTGCGGATTCCTTATCCACGAAGGAGGAGGAATGCCGCAGCGCTAAATTTGGTACTATCATACATCGGCATCACCTCCTTGTTGGTGGGATAGCAAGGAGACGGTGGTTTACCCACTGTTGCTGTAAATAAGTATCACATAGAACGAAATGAATGTCAATGGGATATCTCTAGTCTGAATTAGAAAGTATTGCTTCTTTACGGGAACCTCAAAATGTCATCTTTCAAGCAGGACAATAAAAAGTGGGGAAAACAATGGGTCGGTGCATTTGCTGGAGCTGCAGTGGGTTGGTCAATCACATATATATTTCCAGGCATCGAACAGAGATTTAGTATGCTGACGGTGTTATTAGTTTGTGCTGCGATCGGCGGGTCGCTGGCCAGTCTGGACGGTTTCAGACGGGCGGGCGCCGCTTTGACCCGCAGGGATAATCGTGCTTTAAATTTGATGGTTGGCCTGGGCATCCCAATTTTGCTGCTGCTCTTGCTTCTATTGGTTTCACGTTAGAACTAGTTGATTTTTTACCCCCCTCAGATTATAATTACAGCAAATAGAATAAAACCTTCGGGGCAGGGTGAACGTGCAAATTGAATTGGCTGTTGTTTGTGACGTAAATCCCGACCGGTGGTAAAGCCCACGAGCAGGGCGCAGTTCCTCTGGCCAATAAGGGGGAGCTGCCCAATGCATGATCCGGTGAAACTCCGGGGCCGACGGTATAGTCCGGATGAAAGAAGGTTAGCTGAAACTCGCCTGATTTGGCGTGGTGTCATGTTGCATGCTCCGAAAACTTTATTGTTTTCGGTTTTTATTTTGACATGGCTTACCAGCCTGGTTTCATTTTACCTGCCCCGATTTTCTTCGAGGCAGTTTTCATGTCCGGGCAGAATTGAAATGGATCTGACAAATACACGTAAAATCGCACTAGCCTCTCACCAGGAATTATGGAGACGCGGTGTCTATCTGGTGCCGATCTCAACCGGCCTGGCGATCCTCATCTGGCATTTGATCGCTAGCTATGGTGGTTTCCCGGCATTTATCCTTCCCTCGCCTGTGTTAGTCTGGACACGTTTTTTGAGAGCCTTGCTGGATGGACGATTGGCTTACCACATTGCGGTGACATTAAGTGAGGTATTGGCTGGATTGGCCTTGGGAGTAACCGCCGCGACGACTTTGGGCTATCTGCTGGCGAAATCTGAGACCTTCGAACGATTTTTGTCGCCGTATATCGTCGCCAGCCAATCCATTCCAATTGTAGCCATTGCACCTCTGCTGGTGATCTGGTTTGGCCCGGGCCTGCTTTCCAAAGTGCTGATCTGCGCCATGATCGTCTTTTTCCCGGTGCTGATCAATACGATTGTTGGACTGAGATCGGTGCCTGATGAGCTGCGCGATCTGATGCGTTCACTTCAAGCCACCAGCTGGCAAACTTTCCAGAACCTGGAGGTGCCCTCTGCACTGCCGGTCTTCCTTGGAGGGCTGCGCATCGGAGCAACCCTGGCTGTGATTGGGGCTGTAGTCGGTGAGTTCGTTGGGGCAGACCGCGGTCTTGGCTTCCTGATCAACATCGGACGCGGTCAGTATGATACAGCCTTGGTATTCGTGGCCATCTTTACCCTGGTTGGCATGGCATTGGCGCTGTATGGATTTGTGATCCTGATCGAAACACGCCTGCTTTCATGGCAGCAGCGCCCAGGTAATCCACGTTAAGGTCCGGTGAATATCCAGAACCGCAGCCTCGTATTCCACTCCCGGGATTTATGATCACTCTTCGTAAGGAGCTTGCAAAAATGAATCATTGCTGGAAACTGGTTACCCTATCTACACTCACTTTGTTATTCGTGGCCTGTACAGCCTCCCAGAGCGAATTAACTGACACACCGCTCACAACTCCCCAGAATATCGATCATATTCGTTTGCCAATGGGGTTTATTCCCAACGTCCAGTATGCACCTTTCTATGTGGCGGTTGACAAGGGCTACTTCCGCGATAATGGCATCGAGATTGAATTCGATTACAGCTTTGAAACAGATGGGCTGACGTTGGTGGGAGCTGGTGATCTACAGTTTGCGCTGGTTTCTGGCGAGCAAGTCCTCTTAGCCCGTGCTCAAGGTTTACCGGTGGTTTATGTCATGGGCTGGTGGCAGGATTACCCCGTTGGCGTGGCTGCTAAAGCTGCAGAAGGTATCCGCACGCCCGAAGATCTGGCAGGCAAACGGATTGGATTACCGGGATTATTTGGAGCAAGCTATATTGGTTTCCGTGCCTTGCTCAATGTGGCCGGTTTAGAAGAGGATGATGTCATCTTGGATTCGATTGGCTTCAACCAGGTGGAGGCGCTCGCCACAGATCAGGAGCAGGCAGTGGTGATATATGCCAATAATGAACCCATCCAGTTAGCTGCTTTGGGATTCGACATCGATCTGATCCGGGTTGCCGATTACGTGCAGCTCGCCTCCAATGGATTGATCTCAAACGAAGCGACGATCGCCAACAACCCGGATCTGGTCAGAAGAATTGTGCAGGCTACTTTGCGCGGGCTTGCTGATACGCTCGCCGATCCGGATCAGGCATTCGAGATCAGCAAGAAGTATGTTGAAAACCTCGATCAAGCCGATCAAGCGATCCAGAGGGAGGTGCTGGATGCCTCTATCGCGTTCTGGAAAGCGGACGTGCTGGGAACCACAGCTCCAGAAGCCTGGGAGAACATGCAGGAAATCTTGCTCGACATGGGTTTACTCTCTCAACCGCTGGATTTAAAGCAGGCATACTCAAATGAATTTATCAAATAGCGATTTGGAGATGTATACAGAAACACCCGGCGTATCAGGTGGGAACGATACAGCTCTGATGGTCCGGGATGTGAGTCTGACCTTCCCGGATGGGGAACAGGGTTTGCATGTCTTGAGCGATATCTCGTTTTCGGTGCAGACTGAAGAATTTGTCTGCATCCTGGGACCCTCGGGAAGCGGAAAGAGCACATTGCTGCGCGTCCTGGCTGGTTTGCTAACCCCAACCCGGGGAGAAGTTGTCTACCAGGGTCACAGACTGCAGGGGCCGCGCCGGGATATCGGGTTCGTTTTTCAGAAAGCGAATTTGATGCCCTGGAGAACAGTTCTGGAAAACATCACCTTGCCGCTGGAATTACAACACATCCCCAATTCGAGTGCAGAGTTGCAGGCGCAAGAGCTGGTCAACCTGGTTGGCTTAGATGGCTTCGAGGATTCGCTGCCCAGAGATCTGTCGGGGGGCATGGAACAAAGAGTCGCCATTGCCCGGGCATTGATTTATGACCCACGCATCCTGCTGCTGGACGAACCTTTTGGCGCTCTGGATGCGATAACCCGTGAGCGCATGGGCAGCGAACTTTTACGAATCTGGCAGGCGCGCCGCAAAACCGTACTCATGGTCACACACGCGATCCCCGAAGCGGTTTTCCTGGCCGACCGGGTGCTGGTTCTGAGTCCTCGTCCGGGAATAATCCGCCTGGATATGGCGGTTGACCTCCCACGGCCGAGAGAAGAAGGCATGCGATATACCGTGGAATTTGGCGAGATCGCTAAACGGTTGCGCGCGGCGATCGGATAATGCCTAATCCATCCCCAGGCAATTCTTAATTTATTATTAGCAGCTTTATTCGATTCCCTCCTCGCTGATCCAGCCGTGGTAAGATTCGGCATCCATCATTTATGCTTAGGAGGAGAACTTC
>JAUWLJ010000192.1 GCA_030613705.1 Chloroflexota bacterium | reverse complement strand
TTACCTCAGATGTGACTCCTACAGCGAGATTGAAGGCATTATTCTGGTTCAGGAAAACTTCTCCAACTTCGTAAGATACTCCAGATTCACCGGGAACAATGACGAAAACCTCCATTCCTCCTTCAGGTGCTGGATAGGAGGTTCCCAAGTTGACTACTGGGATCGCGGTATGGAATGGAGGTGGATAGACTGAATCATCAGTATTCTCTTGTGGTTTAGACGCTTGAATTGGTTCAGTCTGCTGGGGAGCAGGGTAACTATCCGGGGGACTTTCGATCGGCGTTTGCGCACTGCAGGCAGTAATCAGAAAAGCGCAAAACGCGATCAGGTATATTGTTTTTGACATTAAGGCCTCCAGGGCATTGAATATTCTAATTAAGTTATCATTTGGAGAAAAACTATCAGGAATTAATCCGTTGGAACCTTTTGATCTATTTAGTAAATTTCTGGCAGCTGGATCGTGACCAAACGGTCTTTTCCAGATAAATCGGTCAGCAATACGATTTCGGCGGTGGGAAAAGCTCTCTGAGCAAGATTTTGCGCTTTAGCTCCATGAGAACTTTCTACCTCGATAAGCAGGATTCCCCCAGGGGCGATATGAGCTGGGGCACCTTCGAGCAGGCTGCTAATTAAATCCAGACCATTTGGTCCGCCATCTAATGCCAGTTCTGGCTCACGTCCTGAAACTTCCAAGTTTTGTAAGGTTTGAGTGGGGATGTATGGTAAATTTGCACAGACCAGATCGAAGCTATCTACAATTGGTGGAAATAAGTCAGTGTGCAGGAAATTAACCTGCTGATCCACATTGTGCTGGATGGTGTTTGCGCGAGCTATTTTGAGGGCTGGGAATGAGATATCCGTCGCGATGATGGATACATCTGGATTATGCTTGGCTAACGCTACCGCAATGCAGCCAGAACCTGTACCTATATCAGCTGCCAGGCAGGGTTGCGATTGGAGATTAAGCCAATCAAGAGCCTTGTCGACCAGTAATTCTGTCTCCGGTCGAGGGATCAGTGTATCAGGAGTGACGGTGAAATCCAGACCGTAAAATTCCCAATGACCCAAAACATAGGGTAGTGGAATTCCCCATTCAAGCGAATTAATTTCCTGCTGGAAAGAGGAGAAGACTGAGTTTGTGAGACTTACTTCTGGGTGAGTAAGCAGCCAGGAGCGAGATTTTCCCAAGCAGTGAGCTAAAAGCGTTTGGGCATCCAAAGTGGGCGTATCGCTCACCTTAACCAGCGTCAAAGTGCTACCCTCAAGAGCCTGGGATATAGTGATCAAGCCTCGAATCCCGCAGTTGCCAAGCGTTCAGCTTCTTCCCGCGTGGCCAGCTCATCAATGAAGAAATCAATTTCGCCGTCCATCACAGCAGGTAGATTGTAGGAAGAGAGATTAATGCGATGATCAGTTACTCTGGATTGGGGGTAATTATAAGTGCGGATTTTCTCAGAACGCTCTCCGGTGCCTACTTGCGAGCGGCGGTCCTGGTCGATCTCCGCCCTGCGTTTTTCTTCTTCAATCTCGTACAGTCGAGCGCGCAGGATACTCATGGCGCGAGTCTTATTCTGAAGTTGTGAGCGTTCATCCTGGCACTGGACAACAATCCCCGCCGGTAAGTGGGTGATCCGCACTGCAGTGGCATTCTTTTGTACGCTTTGGCCGCCTGCCCCAGCTGATTTGTAAACATCAATTCGGATGTCATTTTCAGGGATGGTGATCTCAACTTCATCTACCTCCGCGAGTACCGCTACAGTAGCTGCCGAGGTGTGGATCCGTCCCTGAGAATCGGTGATCGGTACACGCTGAACGCGATGAACGCCTGATTCATACTTCAGACGGGAATAGGCTCCTTGACCTTTGATCAAGAATGAAATCTCCTTAAATCCGCCAATACCGATCTCGTTAGAGGATAGGATTTCGACCTTCCACCGCTGACGTTCTGCATAGCGGCTGTAGATGCGGAAGAGGTTTGCAGCAAAAAGCGCGGCCTCATCACCCCCAGTTCCGGCGCGAATCTCCATGATTACATTCCGTTTGTCACGCGCATCTTGAGGGAGCAGCATGTTTTTGAGCTCACTCTCAAGATTCCCCAACTCAAATTCCAGCTGTTCAATTTCAGCGGTTGCCAGCTGGCGTAGATCGTCGTCATCGGTCTCAGCCAGGGCGCGCGCTTCATCCAATTGTTGGGTAGTCTGGCGATACTGGTTGGTTTTCGTGATTAATGGTTCAAGTTCAGCGCGTTCGATGCTCAGTTCCGTGGCACGCTGGTAATCGTCCCCAACTTCCATCAGGAGCTGATTCAAATCATTATAGCGTTCTTCAATACCTGCAATTTTATCTAACATATCTAGTTTCATTTATTTCCAAATATAGAGTTGATTCATCTGAATTCTCGCCGGAATTATACCATTGGAACTTTTCATTACTAAATGTCGTCTTTTGTGCAAGTTAATCATTCCTTCAGGGTTTAATGAATGGAAAGGGAATTCGACGATGAAGAAAAAAATACTTTTGGTAATTTCGGCTGTTGTGAGTGTTACAGCACTGTTTTATATACCAGCAAAAGCTGATGGGATCATAATCCCAGAACCTCCAATCTGTGAGCCCTGCCCGATTCCATCACCAATGTCCCAGCTGGAAATCCGCTATCATCATGTTACTGTAACTATTGATGATCAAATCGCTACAACCCACGTCGATCAAGTTTTCTATAATCCAAATGATTGGGACGTGGAAGGGGTATATGTATTTCCGATACCAGTTGATGCGACAATAAGCGATTTCATATTATGGATGGATGGGAAACCTGTCCAAGGAGAAGTTTTAGATGCGGATCAAGCCCGGCAAACTTATGAAGAGATTATTTCTACTCTGCGAGATCCGGCACTCCTGGAATATGCGGATATGGGTGCCCTGAAGGCGAGTGTTTTTCCAATCCCCCCATTGAATGAGCGACGAATCGAGTTGGAATATACCCAGGCGCTCACAGCAGAAAACGGTTTAGTCCGCTATATTTATCCTTTGGGGACAGAAAAGTTTTCGATTGAGCCATTGGAGAATGTCAGCATTACGGTCAATGTAACTGCCAGGCAACCCATTCGTGCGGTTTATTCCCCTAGCCATCCGATATCCATCAGCCGGGAAAGTGATTACCAAATCCTGGCAGGATATGAGCAGCAGAATGTTCTCCCAGATCAAGATTTCGCCCTTTTCTATTCGATCGGCGAATCGGAAGCATTTCATTTAATGACATTTCGTGATCGATCCGATCTAAAGGATCCAGATGGATTTTTTCTCCTCTTGCTGGCACCGGCAATCAAGGAATCAGTACGTGCTATTCCGAAGGATGTGCTTATCGTTTTAGACCGCTCGGGTAGCATGGAGGGTGAGAAATTTGAACAAGCCCAGCAAGCCGTACGCTATATCTTGAATAAGTTAAATCCGGAGGATCGATTCAATCTGGTCACCTTCAGCACTGGAGTTGAGATGTATGCCAATAATTTACAACCTGTTTCTGAAGAGGATGATGCCATACACTGGTTGAATCGGCTGAGAGCTGAAGGGAGTACAGATATAAATCGTGCTTTGCTTGAGGCAATATATCTGGTCGATACTGAAAGACCAACATATTTGATTTTCCTCACAGATGGGCTACCTACTGTAGGGGAGGTGGAAAGCGAGAAGATAATTGCTAATTTGAATGAGTCCTCACCGGGTAATCTCAGCCTGTTCGCTTTCGGGGTTGGTTATGATGTGGATACTTACTTGTTAGATTCTCTTACTCAAGCACACCATGGCATCAGCACATATGTGGTACCTGGAGAACCGCTGGATGAAATTCTGTCCGCCTTTTACAACAAGATCAGTGCGCCGGTATTAACTGATTTGCAGTTGAATTTTGATGACCTGGTCACATCTGATATATATCCATATCCATTACCTGACCTATTCATCGGATCTCAAATTGCAGTTGTCGGTCGTTATCGACAAGGTGGCACCTTTGACGTGATCCTCAGTGGTCTGGTAAATGGGAGCAGGCAGAATTTCGTCTATCCAGACCAGGAATTTGAAGAGAGAAGTCCAGATCTTGAAGACTCTATCAGTTCGCTACCGAGTTTGTGGGCGACCCGCAAAATTGGCTATATGCTCCAGCAAGTTCGATTAAATGGCCCCGACCGTGAAATAATTGATGAAATTGTGCGGTTAAGTATCCGTTATGGGATAGTTACACCCTACACTTCTTACCTGGTGACAGAGCCATTACCTCTGGGAGCAGAAGAGCAGGAGCGAATTGCGTCTGAAGAGTTTAATAAATTCAATGATCAGGCGACATTACCAACCTTTGGGAGAAAGGCGGTTGAGGAGGCAGAGGGTCAAAGCTCATTAGCCAATGCGGATGCAGTTGTATCTGCTCCAGTTGAGGCACTTGGTAAGGTGCGCACTATCGGATCTCACACATTTATCCTCTCTGATCGTGTTTGGATAGATACAATGTATGATCCTGATCAGATGGAGGTTATTGAAATTAATTTTCTTTCAAACGAATATTTTTCCATAGCCAAAGATCAACCAGAACTTGCTGCCGCTTTTGCATTAGGTTCGCAAGTTATTGTGGTCTCCGGAAACCAAACTTACCAAGTCGTCGACGGTGAATCGCCTATTGAGCAGCCTGCTCAAACACCCCTTCCGACGATGATAAATGTTGATCAATCCACTCCCCCCATGAATACTCCTGGAACAGATCAACCTGATCCGACTCTACCAAATTCACCAGGGAGTGCGGCACTGCCATGTTGGGGTGGTTTGTTGATCGCCCTTTTGCCAATGATGACCTTGCTTTTGGTTGGGAAAAAAACGAAGGTAAGTTGAAATTCAGGATAATAAAAACCGCCTACCATTTGGGATCAGCAGACGGCTTTTTATTATGACTTTCTTAATTGATTATGCTAATCGTTTTCAAACTGGAAGTAATGGTTTATACCAAAAGGTGTATCATCGATATGAACCTTCTCCAGGGTTCGTTCACCTTGGTTAGGGGCATTCCCCGCACATTTCGTAAAGGTCAGTTTCAGGTAGGTTGCCAGATCAACAGTACCAGATTCCGATTTATCACATGCCCAGATTGTTTGATCGTAGAGCAAACGCTCGACTGTGAAGACCTTTGTTTCACCCGCAGCTACAGTCAG
>JAUWLJ010000293.1 GCA_030613705.1 Chloroflexota bacterium | reverse complement strand
ATCCACGCTCCGTCTGGAGAACGAGCAAAGATCATCTGCAAAGGATTGTAGAGCTGCATGTCACCCAGGAAATTAAAATCTGCAAAAATATGGAAATCAGCTAATCCCGCAACATCGTAATCCATCCGGTTGGCATTGAAGAATGAAAGTTGGCTATTTGAGGGGTCAAAGTTGGCTGGTGAGAGATCTATCTGCTCGCCAAACATCCTGATTACACTATAGAATGGAACGTCAGGGTCTGTCAAGTGTGCAAATCACCCCGCATTTTCGCTCCCATGCTATAATGCGACGTATTAAAGAGTAAAAGAGAAATTAATGACATTCTGCAGTAACGATTTCCGGAATAAATTGAATCCCGATAATGCCGACATTCGTTGGGTCGGGAGCAACGCGCTGTCTGTGGATTAAATTTTATGCGTCGTCAACATTCCGCCCGACGCATTAATTGCGGAGGGCGTTTTATTTTGGGTACACGCGCAGATCCAATTCCGGAAATTATTATGTCTGGAGGAGAAAGATGCAAAAAACCCATACTTGTGGAGAATTAAGATCCTCGGATGAAGGCCAATCGGTTACCCTGGCTGGTTGGGTAAACCGGCGCCGAGATCATGGGGGCCTGACGTTCATTGATCTGCGTGATCGTTATGGGATCGTTCAGTTAGTTTTCAATCCGGATAATTCTTCGCAAGTCCACCAGGAAGCAATCCCCTTACGAAATGAGTGGGTGATCCAGGTGAAGGGTGTAGTGCGCAAGCGTCCCGCTGGTATGGAAAACCCCAATCTGCCCACGGGGGAGATTGAAGTCGAAGTACATGATCTCAAGGTGCTCAACCCGGCGAAAACGCCACCATTTCCGATCAACAAAGAAGAAGAGGTTGATGAGCAGATCCGGCTGCGATATCGCTATCTGGATTTACGTCACAAGCGCATGGCTCAGAACCTGGAAACTCGACACCGGGTGGTTAAATTCATACGCGATTATCTTGACCAACAGGGATTCTTGGAAATAGAGACACCAATCCTGTTCAAAACGACTCCGGAGGGGGCGCGGGATTACCTGGTTCCATCCCGGGTGCACCCAGGCGAATTTTATGCATTACCTCAATCTCCCCAACAGCTGAAGCAGCTGCTGATGGTGGCTGGTTTGGAGCGCTATTTCCAGATCGCCCGCTGTTTCCGGGATGAGGATCAGCGGGGGGATCGACAACCGGAATTTACCCAGCTTGATCTCGAGATGTCCTTCATAGAGCGGGAAGACATCATGTCCTTGACCGAGGATTTGTTCACCAAACTGGTCGCTGAAGTGGTCCCGGAGAAAAGGTTGTTGGCCAGCCCGTGGCCGCGCTTGACCTACCAGGAAGCCATGCAGCGCTTTGGTAAAGACAATCCAGATATGCGTTTTGGGATGGAACTGCAAGATATCACTGATCTTGCCGGCGGGAGTGGTTTCAAGGTGTTTGAAAGTGCTGTAGCGAGTGGTGGGCTTGTACGTGGATTGAATGCGAGCGGTCTGGGTGATTACAGCCGCAAGCAGATAAATGAGTTGGTCGAGTACGTGAGCCAGTTTGGGGCAAAAGGTCTGGCATATCTGGCGATCACATCAGGAGGAGAACAGCGGTCGTCCTTCGCCAAGTTTCTATCGGAAGATGACCTGCAGGTCATTCTGACCAGGTTTGAAGCCAAACCCGGTGATTTGCTGCTCTTTGTGGCTGATCGAGCGGAAGTGGTCAACGAATCCTTAGGACGACTGCGAGTGATGTTAGCAGATCGCCTGAATTTGAGGGATCCGAATGTGTTAGCGTTCTGCTGGATCGTTGATTTTCCTTTTGTGGTCTGGAATGAAGATGAAAAACGCTGGGATCCCAGCCACCACCTCTTTACATCCCCGATGCCAGATGATGTGCCTCTTTTGGACAGTGAGCCGGAAAAAGCTCGCGGCCAGCAATATGATATGGTGGTCAATGATTACGAAGTTGGCGGAGGTTCGATCAGAATTCACAACCGGAAGCTGCAGGAAAAAGTCTTTAAGTTGATCGGATTGGATCCTGACGTGGCCGCCGAACGTTTCGGACACATGCTGGAAGCATTTGAATTTGGGACTCCACCCCATGGCGGTATAGCACCAGGGATAGACCGACTGTGCATGGGCTTGGCAGGTGAACCGAACATCCGGGAGGTGATCGCTTTCCCCAAGAATCAGGCCGCACGGGATGTGATGGCTGATGCACCTTCGGTTGTGGAAAGCAAACAGCTGCGTGAATTACATTTACGGGTCGTTGATTAGTCTTATCAGTTTTGTCTACCAAAGCAGTTCATTCTGTGGTATAAGATTATTGACCCTGCTGTGACCGTGCTGCTGCAATCCGGTTCTGAGCCAACACACACTTTATGGGTCTCAGACTTACGACAGTGACGCGATAGGCCTGAGCCAAGGCGGAGCTGGCGAGGCGGGACCCACCCTGCGAAGGCAGGTTCAGAACTTAGCTGCACACGACACGGTGGGGTATTTATTTTTTCAAATATTGGTTAAAGTCTAACGCCTCCCAGAAAATTATTTCCGGGAGGCGCTGTATGTTGGAGAGATTAATCCTAGCGATCTATGATGGCAATCAAATCACCGATAAGCTTATCTCCGATCCAAAATGTGACCCCTTTCACATCTCGATAGTGCCTGACGGTTTCCCACAGCACTCCTCGCACGCGATGATATTCACATTCATCTTTTGGTTTGGGGATCGAACCAGAAAGATTAACCACAACATTCCCGCTGTCCTTGTGGAAAGTAACTCCAGATGTGTTTAGATGAGCGTTATGAAGGGGATTGTAATATCCACCGAAATCCTTGACCTTGAGCTTTAATAGTGCATGCAGTGCAATGTGGATATCCTTTTCGAGGTCACCGGTGGATGGAACACCAGTGTATATTGGTATTAAACTATCGCCACAGCCGACAGTTCCTCCAGTGTCCATTGCAACCAGGTAATAAATGACTCCTTTTTGTTTTGGAGTTGGCGTTGGTTCAATCGTTGGAGTTGGTTCTGGTGTGAATACTGGTAGAGAGCTTATATCTCCTTTAACAGTGACAACCTCGGATGACACCCAACAGTGGGCGTTAAATACAGGTTCCTCAACGGACCACCAATCTTTACCCTGGACATGACCAAGAAGAATTGGAGTTACGCCTTCAGAGATGTATGCGCGGATATCGTAGATTAATCCTGGTCCGCTGCGGCATGCAATATCCTCATTTACAACGAGAGCAGCTGGTTCGCTAGTTTGGGGGGGAGTGCTGGTGCTCGTACTGGTAGGTGTTATCGTGGGTGTGGGTGGTGGGGCAGTTTCTGGCGGTGTGGGTTGGGTCGGAGTGGATGACGGTTTGGGGGAAGGTTCAACTGTGGCACTGGGTATGGAGTCATTATCCACAGCAGCTATCTTTTTGGGTGAACTGGAACTGCATCCGGCAATAAGCAATA
>JAUWLJ010000329.1 GCA_030613705.1 Chloroflexota bacterium | reverse complement strand
GTTGGCAAAACAAGACGAAGCCCACCAACAGCTTGATGAGGTGATTGGTCGCGGCAAACGAGATTGGGAAACGACCTTCGATTCAGTCGAAGACATGATCATCATCACTGATGTCAGCGGAAAGATTTTGAGATGCAATCGCTCGACCAGCCACACTTTCCGGAAAAATTTTGATAATATCATTGGGCAATCAGTTGATACATTGTTCTTTGGCAGCGGCGAAGAAGGCACTCCTCGCCTTCCGACACAAAAAACCGAGATGCGCTTCCCAGAGCTGGAAGGCTGGTTTGAAGTTTCCAGCAGTGGCGCCAAGCTCGAGCAAGATCGCGCGGCGACGATTTACATGATCCGCAATATCACTGACCGCAAGCAAGCTTCGCTGGATCTCTCCCGGCAAAAGGAATTTTATGAATCACTGGTCCGCAACAGCCCCTTTGCCATCGTCACGTTGAGTCTTGACCAACGCATCGTCGCCAGCAACCCGGCATTCGAACGGATTTTTGGATATGGGCAGCAGGAAGTAATCGGACATGATATTGATCAACTGATCGCACCCCAAGATCTTCTCGAAGAATCTCGCAGTTTAACGGAGTCGGTACTGTCTGGAGAGGTTGCTCATAAAGTAACCCGCCGTCAGAGAAAAGATGCAACCCAAGTGGAAGTAGAAGTATACGGAATTCCTGTTGTCTTATGGGGAAAGCAAATTGGAATCCTGGCGTTGTACCATGATGTATCTCAATTTGTTCATATTGAACCGGTAGCTGCTCCCGCAACCATGTCCGAGGAGGTTCCTGCTGCTGAGGAAGAGCTGGTTGAGGCTGAAGAAAAACCTCTTGAGCCAGAAATTGAGGCAGTTGAGCTGGATCAAGATCTTGCTAGAGAATCGATGGCCAAACTGGCTGGGAAAGAAATGACAGAAATCGAAGGTATCGGACCAACCTACTCAGAGAAATTAGCAGCTATCGATATCAAAACGATTGATCAATACCTGTTGTCAGCTGCTGATCGCAAAGGACGGAAGGAAATCGCTGAAAGGACAAGCATATCCTCGAAACTGGTATTAGAATGGGCCAATCGAGCAGATTTGATGCGAGTTTCCGGTATTGGGGAAGAGTTCAGTGACCTTCTCGCGCAAACCGGTGTTGATACTGTCAATGAATTAAGATATCGCAATCCGGAACACTTGTACAATTCTCTCATAGAAGTCAACGAACAAAATAATCTTGTTCGGCGTGTGCCTTCCCAAGATGAAGTAACAGCCTGGGTTGAAGCTGCCCAGCATTTGCCTGTTATGCTGACTTACTGATTACCAAGATTTTAGTACCAAATCCCTATTGAATAAGCAGCCAAAATAGGTTAACTTATAGACACAGAAGAGGAGAAGAAAACCTCACTTCCCACCCAACACCCCCCAAGTCCCTCCTTTCTGCAAAGGTAAGGAGGGACCCAAAAATATCCGCAAACCAAATACGGTTTGCGGTTTTTCTATGCAATTTCGCCTATTTGAGCTTAAAATATATCCCAGCGCTCTTCAATTTAAGGCTTGATACCTCCCAGCAATAATTTTCGTCCAAACAAGAATGGAGATGAACAATTTCGACATATAATAGAATCGACACATAAATCTATTCACAAAGGTCAATTAATTGCGCTCAAATTTAAGTTTTAATACTTTTGTGATTGCTTGAGGCTTTCCCATGCGGCTTCACAGAATACTGATCCTGCTCCCTTTGCTCTTGGGTATAACACCCACAAATGCAGAACCTTCAGCATCGGTTATGACGATCGCATTCATAGATGTTGGTCAGGGCGACGCAATCCTGATCCGTGATGGAAATGGATTTGACGCGCTGGTGGATGGTGGTCGTAAATCCGCAAGTGATGGTTTGCTAGAATACATGCGGCAGGTTGGTGTGGACGATCTAGAAGTTGTGCTCGCCACCCACGCTGATAGCGACCACATAGGCGGGCTGATCGCAGTGCTTGAAGCAGTTGATATTCCAGTTGAAAGTGTATATTTCAATGGATATCCAGGTGATACTCAAACCTGGACGGAGTTCTCAAATGCAGTCACATCTATAGGATTAAGCCTCAACCAGGCACAATTCCCCGATACTTATTCCTGGGGTGGTATCAATGTGCAGGTGCTCAATCCTCTACCGAGCATGGTCGATCCGGATCAAAACAAAGCTTCAGTTGTGTTATTACTCGACTATGTGCAAATTGCAGTTCTTCTACCAGCTGACATAGATTCCAGCGTAGAAAATCAACTCTCCAATCGCACTGTCACCCTCCAAGCCGACATCCTGAAAGTTGCTCACCATGGCAGCAAGTTTAGCACCTCTCAATCATTTCTTCAAGAAGTTTTGCCGCATGAGGCTGTTATTTCGGTCGGACCAAATCCATATGATCACCCAACAATTGAAACTTTAACTCGCCTGGCAAATATTGGGGCAAATATTTGGCGCACAGATTATGTTGGCACTGTCCTCCTGACTAGCAATGGAGAATCGTACGAGATGTTGCCAATCCTTACTTTTTTACCTCTTTCGCTTCACACCATTTTCTCCCCATAATTAGTACTCAATCACACTCTCATTAACTATGCTGCAAGATGACAAAAAATAAGCACTGGTGGCAGAAGACTACAATCTACCAAATTTATCCACGTTCATTTAAAGATTCAAATAATGATGGGATTGGTGATATACAAGGCATAATATCAAAACTGAACTATATCAAGGAACTCGGTTTCGAGACCATCTGGATTTCCCCTTTTTTCACCTCTCCTCAGCATGATGGGGGGTATGACGTTAGTGATTATTGGAATATCGATCCAGATTATGGGGACCTCAATGATGTGGAAGAATTAATTGAACAGGTTCATCATAAGGAGATGCGAATTCTATTCGATCTGGTTCTTAATCACACCTCCGACCAACATCCCTGGTTTCTGGCCTCCCGCAACCCGGCCCACCCGGAGCA
>JAUWLJ010000121.1 GCA_030613705.1 Chloroflexota bacterium | reverse complement strand
CAGCGGTTTGTGTTTCTTCATCACTTTCGAATTCTGCAGATCCGTAGCCACCACCAGCACCGAAACCCATTACGACGAGGTTTTCAGCAGCTGGGATGATTATTGTCTCGCCAACTTCGATTGGCGCTCCATAAACACGGTCGACGCTGGCAGTTCTGATGAACGCTTCCATTGTTGAATTGATATCCTCGAAAGTTGTGTGAACATCAACCTCCCCAGCATTGCCAGGACCTTTGACTACCTTATCCATTATTGTTCTCCTTTTTAGGCTTGAATTATTTTGATCGTCGGAATATTAACCAGATAAGTAATGTGCCAAAAAATCCAGCAGCGAGAAAGGCTATCTGCAGCTGGCGGGTGCGGTCTTGAATGGGGATGATTTGGCGACTGCCGCTTGAATCTTCCACGATAACAGCCAAAGGTCTGTTCCAGACGATGCCACCACGTGCGGCAGGAAAATTAATCCTGTATGATCGTGCAACTGGATATACACTCACCTCACCCGCAATAACAGGTTCTCCGGCACTCGTTTGCTGAATGAGAATTCTTTTTGCCATCTTATTCGTTCCCTGATGCCTCTTCACCGCTTTTTTCAGCTGGTGGCTGAGCGGGGATGACTTTTTCCAGTTCTTTATTTAATTTGTGAAAGATAGACTGCAAATCCGACCGGATCTTCTCTTCGACTTCACCACTGCGGACTCGATCGCGCAATTCTTCGGCTTCTGATTTTACTCTTTGACCGGTTTCACTGTCCTGGATTTCTTCAGCGGTTTGCTTGAGTGAGTCGCCTAATTCAGCCAAACCTTCACCAATTTCTTTTTGCAGGTTTTTACGCTGCTCACTCTCCCAGGTACTGATGAAGATTTTCTTTAGATTATCTCCCAGGTGATGAAATTCCGATGCCAGACCATCGGCCGTGTATTCCTCTTTGGGATCAGGTGTATCAGACATATGATTGGGCCTCCTGTATTTAGATTTATTCTGAAACGATTGACGAAAAGGAATTCTTAGGAATATCTTCTATTCTTGGATCTACAAGCAATACTCTCGTGGCCTAATTTTGCCTTATATTGTATTTTCCTGCAAGTGAGAGATGAGTTAGCGGTAAAATTATTATTCAAAGCAATACGAAAGGAGATCTTGAAATGAGCTTAAGTATGAAACATAAGGTGGAGAGATGGACTGGGGATTCGCCCCCCAGCGAAGCTGATCTTCGTCGCTTGCTCAATGAGCGAGGATTATCTGGATATCGCTGGTCAAACTCACCTGGAGATATTTATGGTGCCCACAGCCACCCCTTTCATAAAATCATATATGTCGTTCAAGGATCGATAACTTTCGTCCTGCCGGAGGAAAATGAGCAAGTGACGCTTATCGCTGGAGACCGACTTGATCTGCCAAGAGAAGTGACTCACGAGGCAGTGGTAGGACAGCAAGGGGTGATTTGCCTGGAGGCGCATCAGCGATCTTAATCTAATAAGTGGATAAACTAAAGTGGATGAAAAGGTTTGTATTGGGATTGTGTGGGTGATCAAGCGCATTCACCTCATTCAACAGAAAATCTCAGGAATTATGGACCCTGGGCTGATCGTTCATGCAACTTATCTCTTTGATCAGCGTATATATAGATAGAAGGAAATTGATAAGGAGATTGTCATGTACCGTATAAAATTCTTAGCAGTAATTGCAGCATTGGCGTTTACCACTCTAGCCTGCACATTCACTTTTAACACCCAGGTGAAAGGTGTATCGATTGTTTCAATGGAGACTTACAAGATTGAGGTGCCGGCTCCTGATTCCGATGAGGTTTCAAAGGTCAGTCTTGAGTTTGGTGCTGGAGAGCTGAACCTAAGTCCAGGTGCTGGTGGATTGCTGGTATCAGGGACAGCAACTTACAATGTGGATGAGTTTGAACCTAAAGTTATTGTGACTGATTCAGGGGTAAAGATCTCACAGCAGGTCGATAATATTAATCTCATTCCAATACTTGGTGATGAAATAAAGAATAGATGGGATCTGGAATTAGGGAACTCACCGATGGATCTTGACATTTCTGCTGGTGGATACCAGGGAGAATTCGAACTTGGCGGAGTCCCCTTGCACGAGTTACGCATTGCTGAGGGAGCCGCGGACACCAGTCTATCCTTTTCGGAAGTGAATCCAGTCGAGATGGATACCCTGCGATATGATACCGGAGCTTCCAGAGCTGTACTCTCTGGGTTGGCAAACGCAAATTTTAAAGCTATGGATTTCCGGAGCGGGGCAGGGGATTACCGGTTAGAATTTTCAGGCGAGCTGCTGCAGGATGCAGATGTAAGTATTAAATCTGGTTTGAGCAGCATCGTGATCGTGGTCCCTGAAGGTACACCAGCGACTGTGAGATTCGAGGGGGGGTTGACGAATGTTGATGTAGGCGGTGAATGGCGGATGTCTGGCAACGTGTATACTCTTTCTGGGGAGGGTCCAAAGTTGACCATTTCAATTGAGATGGGGGCTGGTAATCTGGAATTACGTAATTAATCGCTTAAATCCGGCAAGTAAACCAGTCTCAAACGTGGTTTACAATAAATACGACCCGCAGGCAATCAGCTGCGGGTCGTACATGTTTATTATTCTTCCAGCTAATCCAGGGCGCTGTATCCTGGTCCTTCCTGGAAATAATCGTAGTTGGGTTGAATATCCTTAGTAAGGTCGATGGTCTCACCAGCTGCAAGCGTACGGACACCCTCAAGGTGAACTGGTTCGTCGCGACTATCGCTGCCATCGTAAACTTCATCGAAACCAGCAGTTCCCTTGGGCATACTAAGCTTTTCGTCGCCTTTTGCATCATATGCGTCAGGCACTTCATCTTCAACGAAGATTGCTTCAAATGGGCATTCCGGTATGCAAGCCCCGCAATCGATACAGGTATCCGGGTCGATGTAGTACCATGGCCACTCTTCAACTGGTTTGCCAGGGATAATGCATTCCACCGGGCAAACATCTACGCATCCAGAATCTCGCAGGCACAAACTAGTGATAATGTAAGTCATTGAATGAACCTCCCAATCTTTGAGATTGATTAAACGGGTTTGACGATAGTTAATTTTACCTCAAATCCCTGAATCTAATGGGTGTTGTTGAGTGAACTCAGGCTGCTGCTGCATAACGGCGAGCGACCTCCTCCCAATTGACCACACTCCACCAGTTGGCTACATATTCAGGGCGGCGATTCTGGTATTTCAGGTAATAAGCGTGCTCCCAAACGTCGATTCCCAAGATGGGAGTTAAACCTTCCATCATGGGAACGTCTTGGTTTGGCATGGATAAGACGGCCAGTTTACCATCTTTCAATCCGAGCCAGGCCCAGCCGCTCCCAAAACGGGTGGCTGCAGCTTTGGCGAAAGTAACCTTAAATGAAGCGAAATCGCCGAATGCATCCCCGATTGCGGATGCTAATGCGCCAGAGGGCTCTCCACCCCCATCAGGCGACATGACTGTCCAGAAGAGGCTGTGGTTGAAATGACCGCCACCATTATTGCGTACTGCTGTGCGAATGTCCTCCGGGACGCCAGCCGGATCGGTTACCAATTCCTCAAGAGATTTACCAACAAGGTCCGGATGTTTATCCAGGGCGACGTTTAAGTTGTTGACATATGCATTATGATGTTTATTGTGATGAATTTCCATCGTCATTGCATCAATGGAAGGTTCCAGGGCTCCAAATGCATATGGAAGTGAAGGCAGTTCAAAAGTCATAGCGTACTCCTTTATTTAGTAATTTGATTGGGGTTGACTGTTTGATGTGTTGTGTTGTAGCATAACTGGAAAATAGTTGTTAAGGATTGTAACATCGCTTGAATACTTGTCAAGATTATCACTTCTCCTTACCATGAAAGAGCCGACTCAACGTCCGTTTCTGCCGCCATTGTCGGTGATCGTTTTTGGTATTTTAGCTGTATCAACGGGTTCGATCTTCGTCAGGTACGCTCAGGTTTATGCCCCCTCGATCGTCATTGCGGCGTGTCGTCTGGGTTTAGCTACCCTATTTCTGGCACCCGTGGCGCTTCTCAGACATAGATCTGAGTTGCGAGGAATTCAAGGGCGTGATCGGACGTTGGCGATAGGATCAGGAATTTTCCTGGCCTTGCACTTTGCGACCTGGATCTCATCCCTGGAATATACTACGGTGGTCAGTTCAGTGGTGCTAGTATCGACTGCGCCCTTATGGGTGGCACTGCTTTCCCCAATCACCGTCAAAGAACCATTGACAAAACCGATCTTGATCGGCATGGGGATTGCTTTTATTGGTGTGGTTATCGTTGGGGTAAGTGATGTTTGTTCAATTCAGGGTGGTAAATTGCTGTGTCCTTCGTTTAATGAGTTCATCCGTGGTGAGGCGATTGTTGGTGACCTATTGGCTTTAGTGGGAGCATGGATGGCTGCTGGATATTTGTTGATCGGCAGACGTTTGCGAGTGGGGATATCGCTGGTGCCATACATCTTTGTGGTTTATGGTATCGCGGCGATCGTCCTGGCGATCTTGATGTTTGCTTCCGGGCAAACAGCATTTGGTTACCCACCTCAAACCTATTTATGGTTGATCTTGTTGGCTTTGGTACCACAAATAATGGGGCATTCAAGCTTCAACTGGGCTCTTGGTTATCTTTCTGCAGCATTTGTTTCGATCACGTTGTTAGGCGAACCCATAGGTTCAGCCGTGCTGGCTTATTTCTTGCTAGACGAGGCGCCGACTGTTCTAAAAATTTTTGGTGCTATACTTATTCTCGCTGGGATTTATGTTGCATCCCGAGGCGAAGTGAGAGTCGCAACAGCGCAGGATTAATCGCTAGAATCACAATTTCCATCACTTCACAGTTTTTACTCCACTAAGTTGTTGGTAACATTTCTATGAATGAGAAGTTTAAATATTTAATGGATAATTCCAATGGCGAAGAGATATCCCAAAGAAACTAGCCGGTCAAACCAAGGACAAGAGCTGGATAGTTCAGCCTCAGTTACGAATGTATCTTTACGTTTCCTTGGTGGGGTGCAACGTTATGCCTGGGATATCGCTGGTGTATTGCTCCTGACTCTTGGATTGCTGACGCTATTGGCATTATTGAACCTAACTAACGGGGTGGTGATTTCCTGGTGGGCAAGACTCTTGCAACGCTGGTTTGGTCTGGGCAGCTATCTGTTCGTCCCGATCACTTTGGGTATCGGCATTGTCTTGCTTATTCAACGAACAAATGCATTAGAGAAAATCCGCTGGGGCAGGATTTTGGTACTGGAGGTTATGGTCTTCGCCATATTAGCTCTCTTAGCGGTAGTAGCCGAAGAGTCTCTCGAACGGGCTTCCCAAGGGTTGGACGGCGGACTCGTTGGATGGGGATTGGCAGAGCTGATGGGGACGATCGTCAAACCGGGTTGGTTACTGATCTTGATTTTATCTGTGGTGATTTTCTTTACAGCATTAGTTGGTACAGGCGTAACCAATTATCTTGGACGACTAGTGCAGGTTTATGCAGCTGTTGGCGTCGAAATGGGCGAATCTGAACCTGCTGTGAGCATTGGCGATGAGGTTTCTGCTGAGAAAACTCACCAGAAGAGGGTAAAGGTGACCCGTTTACCTGCAGAATACCGCAAGAAATTTAAAATCCAGGTGAACGATGAGAAAAGCGCTAACCCGCCAGTGCGCGATGAACGGCTGCCAGACCTGGATTTGCTGATCAATGAACAAATGGCCAAGCCTGATGAGCGTAATATCAACCTGACTGCTGGAATGATCGAGAAAACTCTAGCTGAATTTGGCATCCCTGTCCGGGTCATAGGTTTCCAGGTAGGTCCAACAGTGACTCAATTCGCGGTAGAGCCGGGATTCGTTGAGAAGGCTGCAAGTGAGGATGAGATCACCCGTCAGAAGGTGCGCGTGGCGCAGATCTCATCCCTGTCCCGCGATCTGGCGCTTGCCTTATCTGCACCCAGTCTACGTATTGAAGCACCAGTACCTGGACGACCTTATATTGGAATAGAGGTGCCGAACACACGCTCCACAGTGGTCAGGCTGCTACCAATTTTGGAAACGGGAGCCTTTTATAAATTTGGCTCTCCTTTGACAATCGCTCTGGGTAGGGACGTCTCCGGTCAGGCAGTTGTTGCCGATCTGGCAAGCATGCCGCACCTACTGATAGCTGGTACGACTGGGTCCGGAAAATCTGTGTGTATCGCTGCCCTGACCATGTGTTTGGTGATGAACAATACGCCGGAGGATTTGCGGATTGTGATGATTGATCCCAAGATGGTCGAGCTGGTGCGGTTCAATGGACTTCCACATTTGTTCGGAAAAGTGGAGCCCGATCTGGAGCGGATATTGGGGGTCTTACGCTGGACGGTGGCGGAAATGGACCGTCGTTATAAGGTGCTTGAAAACTCCCGGTCGAGAAATATTGATACATACAACCGGAAGATGCGCAAAAGACGGGGCTCAGAGACGCTACCACACATTGTGGTGATGATCGATGAGTTGGCGGATTTAATGATGTCAGCACCTGAACAAACCGAACCGGCGCTGG
>JAUWLJ010000313.1 GCA_030613705.1 Chloroflexota bacterium | reverse complement strand
GACCAGCGATCGGACGGCCCTCAGTATAGACCAGGGTTAAACCCCGAGCTATGGCCAACATTGAAAGTGTTGCCACAAAGGGTGGAATGCTGCCTTTGACGATCATCAAACCATTGATCGCCCCCAGGAACAACCCGGCTCCAAGTGCGATGCTGATGCTGAGATAGGTATCCATCCCCTGACGGACTGCTATCCCTGCCGCGAGTGCACCGCATATTGCCATCAATGAACCAACGGAGAGATCAATCCCTGCAGTCAAGATTACGAACGTCATCCCAATGGCGACGATAGCGATGATGGAAGTTTGCAAGGCGACATTGAGCAGGTTTGATACGGTCAGGAATTCGCGTGAACCCAAGGCGAAAACGACACAAATCAGCAACAGAATTCCGAGAACGCTCAAGCGGCGGATGGCTTCAACGGGTTTATTGAGAGCGCTGCTGCGCATTATTCTCCCTTCCGCCGGTAGCGGCGTGCATTATATTGTCTTGTGTCGCTTCTTCACGGGAAAATTCAGCAACGATCCGTCCAGCGCGCATCACTAAGATGCGATCACTGACACCCAACACCTCCGGCAAGTCAGACGAAACCATCATCACTGCCACGCCCTCTTTAGCAAGCTGGTTCATCAAGGCATGGATCTCTGCTTTCGTAGCGACGTCGATCCCGCGCGTGGGTTCATCCAGGATCAGAATGCGCGGTTTAAGCGTCAACCAGCGGGCAATGATCACTTTCTGCTGGTTGCCACCGGACAGGTTGCGAATCAGCTGCTTGATACTTGGGGTGCGTATTTTGAGTTTTTCGACAAATTCCTTTGCTAGTTTATCTGCCTTAGCAAAATTGATGAAGGAAAGGCGGCTTACTTCCGGCAGGGCACTGATAACCACATTCTCCCGCACGGCCATATTGAGAAAAAGTCCCTGCAATTTGCGATCTTCGGGTACAAATCCCATGCCTATACGAATAGCTTGGCCAGGATGCTGGATGCGAACTTGTTTACCACCGATCCTGATCTGGCCTTTTGTGGCTGCGCGGACACCGAAGAGAGTCTCAACCAAGGCGGTGCGACCAGCACCTGCCAACCCGGCGATACCGAGGATTTCACCCCCTTTTAGGGATACACTCACGCGGCGAAGTTCACGGCCATCCTCCAGGTCTGTGGCCTGCAGGACGATGCCTCGCTGTTCAATCTCGTCCTTCGGATAGAGCTCACCCAGCTCACGACCCACCATCATCCTGACTACCTGGTCCACATCCAGATCAACGGCCGGAGCAGTGCCAATGGTCTCCCCATCGCGCAAGACTGTGATGCGATCAGCGATCACAAAGACCTCCTCCAGGCGGTGCGAAATAAAGATGATCGAGATGCCCCGTTCCTTGAACGAACGCATAACCTGAAACAAGATCTCAGTCTCGCGGTCGGTGAGGGAAGAGGTCGGTTCATCCATGGCGATCAGATCAGCTTTGAAGGAGAGCGCTTTGGCAACCTCAACCATTTGACGTTGCGCGATGCTCAGATCCTGGACACTGGCGCGTGAATCCACATTGACATTTAATTGGTCAAGCAATGCCTGCGCTTGAGAATACAACTCAGGCCAGTCAATAAATGCCCCGATTCGAGCTCTTGGTTCACGTCCCAGGAAAATGTTTTGACCCACAGTTAAATGAGGGATTAAAGATAATTCCTGGTGGATCATGCTGATACCCAGCTGCTGAGCGTCTCCAGGGTTATTAATTTGGACAGGCTGATCGCCCAAGCTGATCTGGCCTTCGTCCTCAAGCAAAGCACCGGTGAGGATCTTCATCAAGGTGCTTTTCCCAGCCCCATTTTCGCCAACCAGGGCATGAATTTCACCGCGGCTGACTGAAAAATCGACAGACTTTAATGCCTGCACACCGGGAAAAGCTTTGCTGATGCCCTGCATGCGCAGGTAAGCATGATTTTCAGACATACGAATCTCAGGGGAAAAAGGGTATCAGGCAGGCAAGAAACCCGCCTGATACCCGCGAAAAGTTGTTATTGAACGTTATCCGGTGTGACCAATGAGAGATTAACAGGAATATAGACTTCTACCTGTTCACCGCTCAAGAACCGGATGGCCACCTCGACACCGAGCTGTCCCATGAGGGCCGGCTGCTGGGCGATGGTGGCAGCCAATTTCCCATCTCTGACAGCCTGGACAGCATCGTCGACAGCATCGAAGCCAACGAAGATGATCAGCTCAGCACGCCCAGCTGCTTCCGCAGCCTCGATGGCGCCCAGGATCATCTCATCATTGTGGGCAAAGGTGCCGTCTATCTCCGGCTGAGCCTGGAGAATGTTCTCATAGACTGTCAAGCCTTCAGCGCGATTGAAATTAGCTGTTTGGCGAGCAACGATCTCCACACCAGTGCAATCCTGGCTCATGTAGTCGTTGAAGCCCTGGCCTCGATCACGGGCTGCAGAGGTCCCCGCGATACCTTCCAGTTCGACGACCTTGCCTGCGCCTTCGAGGGCCTCGCACAAGAACTCACCGGCCATCATGCCGCCGGCGACGTTATCCGAGGCGATATGAGAGATAACTGTTCCACCATTGGCTCCCCGGTCAACTGTAAAGACCGGGATGTTCGCTTCGTTAGCCTTTAGGATCGATGGAACGATAGCAGCCGCGTCAGTCGGGTTGATCAGCAATGCTGAAACCCCGCGCTGGATCAAGTCTTCGATGTTGGTAGCTTCCCTGGCGGGATCATCCTGAGCGTCGACGACAATCAGTTCCACTCCTGCCGCATCAGCAGCAGCCTGCGCGCCATCCCGAAGGGTGACGAAGAAGGGATTGTTGAGAGTGGAAAGCGAGAGGCCGAGCGTAAAACCTTCTACTGGTGGTTCTTCAGTTGGTTCAACAGGTGGCTGCTCTGGCAGCTCTCCGGACACCAATGAGAGGTCTACGGGGACATAGCTATCAACCGCTTGTCCATCCAAGAACGCGAGCGAGGATTCTACTCCCAGGCGCCCCATTTCAGATGGCTGCTGGGCAATTGTTGCGGCTAATCTACCAGCATCAACCGCGGCAACAGCATCATTGACCGCGTCAAATCCGACGAAGACAATACCAGCCCGTCCGGCAGCTTCAGCGGCTTCAATGGCACCCAGGATCATTTCATCATTGTGAGCGAAAGTTCCGTTGATCTCAG
>JAUWLJ010000282.1 GCA_030613705.1 Chloroflexota bacterium | reverse complement strand
GCAGGGATGGTACCAGCCTTGATCAAAATTTGTACGATATCTTAGGTAAATCCAGTTTAATGAACGAAATTCAAGCGGCTGTACTCAGAGCGAAGCTGCCCATGCTCGAAGTGTGGAATTTAAGAAGACGTATGATTGCTCAGACATACAACATTCATCTCAAATCTTCAAATTCCAAACTACACAGCGATTATCCATCAGATGGTTCGGTATATCAACTGTTTGTTGTCCGGACCTCAAAGCGGGATCTTGTTCAAAATCACTTAAAACGAATGGGGATCGGCAGCGCGGTACATTATCCAATACCTGATCACTTACAAACTGCAGGCTTGAATTCGAGTTATTCCCGGGTCAGTCTACCAGAAACAGAGAAAGCCTGTACTGAAGTGTTATCTCTCCCCTGCTACCCTGAGTTAAGTTCCTGGGAGGTTGAGCAAGTGTGTGCGGCAGTCAATGAGAGCCTGGCAGGTTCATAGGATCATGTTCTTGTTTTCTTTTCATTGTATTGAATTTATAGGGCTTCAAGTAATGAAGATATTGGTGGGATAACCGCAATAAAAAGAAAATATCTTCGGGGCGGAGATTGCGAATGGGATTAGTTTCAATAATTATTCCGGTAACACAGCGGGTTAACAGATTGGTTCTGCAAACCAGACAGCTTGAAACCCTGGCTTCTGGGGTTTCAGGACATGATTTTGAGTTCATCTTTGTTGATGATGGCTCGCATCCAGAATCCTTGCAGGTGCTCAAAGATAAAGCTGAAAATGATAAACGTTACAGGGTTATTTCCTTAACACGCGATTTCGGTCAAACTGCTTCAGTTTTGGCTGGCATCACTTACGCTTCAGGGGATTGTGCAGGATTTTTCCCCGGGAGAAATCTCGATCCCAGTAAAGTGTTCGGAGAACTAATTCACCATTGGGAATCAAGCGCAAAAATTGTTATTGGTAAATGGGCAAATCCAATCCCCAAATCAAGAAGCACACTTTACCGTGAGAAATTCTTTCGAAGAAAATTATTTCCCAACCGAGTTAATTACCAGGATATCAGCAGTCTCCTGATTGATAAAGATGTGTTCTATGTTCTTTCTCAAATCACCGATCCTTTCAGCGATATCATTGAAATCCTCGCCTGGACCGGCTTTAAACCTCATCTGGTGGAATATTCTGTGCAAGCACAAGAGGGTGAGGAAAAACGGTTAACCTTTCGGGATCAAGAGATCTCGCTTGAATATTCGGAGGGGAATTATTCCCCAAAAACTTTCCGGTCGAGCTTTTCGATTGGATTATTACTCGCCATACTCGGTGGATTAGCCACAATTGGACTTATCTTTGCGAGTGAATACGCCCAACAATTCGTTCCTGACTGGTGGATGCTGACCAGTGCAATCGTTTTCATTATCGGAGTTCAGTTGGGAATGATGGGCGTTTTCGGGGAGCAACTATTTCGATCTCTGGAAAAGATCCGTAGCCGGCCTGTTTTCATCGTTGATTCAATCATCAACCCTCCTTTGTCACCCTCAACTGAGGGTAGAGAAAAGATCGAGAAGATGATTCTCTCATTGTGGAGCATCCGAAAACAGAGGATCACTTATACTTCATCAACAAGTGCACTTTCCTCCGAGGATGAAGTCCAGGAGTAATCACGACCAACTCCATTGATGGATGAATAGTAAGATTCCGGTCGATTGTCACGGCACACAAAGATCATTTGGTGACTGCTGAGATCAAGTACCATTGAGGGATATGGCAAGTTCTTTGAGACGGGGGACTTTATCACCGGGAAATTCGGAACTGGTGGTGGGAAATTCGTTTTATTAGACAACAACACAAGATAAGCCAGTATGCCTTACAATCCCATGGAGATTCTCTATGGCGAGAAGAATTTAGATCGTTGATGACGATTCCATATTTCTACCGATCCAATCCGTATGGGGTAAGCGATCTGCAATCTGGCCAGCTATGCAGTTAAATATTCACCTGTCCGGGGTATGGCATGGGATCAGGTCTGATTATCGCCCAGGATTTTCTCCATGCTCATGGCGGATAGATCGAATTACAAAGCGCGCAGATGAAGGAAGCCAATTCATTATCTGGTTGCAAAAATCTTAACCCCTTCAACAAGATAGAAATCGAGCTAATGACTTTTGGCTGGATTGTCCAGCCATTTATCCTTAAGCTGACCTTAAGCTCAACAAAAGCTAATTTTAAAGACCCAGGGGAAAAGGCAGGGTATCTTTATGCTATCAAAATAGCTTATTTTTATCAATGAGGTGAATATGCAGAAGAAAATTGGAATCTTAGCGGTTATTACCCTTATGATTGCATTAATTGCTGCTGCCTGCAGCTCAACCCTGGCAGCCCTCCCTGTAGAAGTTTCTGATGCAATCAAGACAGTAATGGAAGACAATTCAGCTGAACAAAAAGAAGACGTTCAGCCAGCTCAAACAGAACAGCCACCTGTTACTTCCATAGAACCAGGGTTGCTGGCAGCGTATGAGAACACCCTGATTAATATTTATGAACGGGTGAATCCTTCTGTGGTGAATATTCGAGTGGTCGGTCAGGCTCTCCCCAATTCAGTGCAATTGCCTGATATGCCGGAATTATTCCCCAACTTACCCCAAACACCGGATATCCCAGAATTTCACCCCCCTACTAATCAGGGTTTGGGCTCAGGCTTTGTTTGGGATACCCATGGAAATATTGTCACCAACAACCATGTAGTAGATGGTGCTGAGAAAATCGAAGTCACATTCTCAGATGAAACTGTTGTTACTGCAGAGCTGGTTGGCGCCGACCCGGACAGCGACCTGGCTGTGATCCGAGTCGATTTACCAGCAGATCAGCTGCAACCGGTTCAAATGGGAGATTCAGATTTGCTGCGAGTTGGACAGCTGGCGATTGCGATCGGCAATCCGTTTGGGTTGGAAGGCACTATGACTGTTGGAATCGTGAGCGCATTGGGTCGCTCCTTGCCTGCCAGCGATGGACTGACTGGTGGGCCTGTTTACAGCATCCCGAATGTGATCCAGACCGATGCACCGATCAACCCAGGAAATTCCGGGGGTGTATTACTCAACGATGAAGGTGAAGTGATCGGTGTTACTGCGGCGATCGAGTCACCAGTGCGTGCCAATGCCGGGATTGGATTTGTGATCCCATCGTCAATCGTCGATCGTGTGATTCCGGAGCTGATCGAAATCGGCAGTTTCTCCCATCCTTACCTGGGAATCAGTGGTATTTCGCTCTTCCCCGATTTAGCCACCGCGATGGATCTTGAGAAGGACCAACGTGGTGCGATGGTAGCGGCAGTAACTCCAGGTGGACCAGCTGAGAAAGCGGGTCTGCTTGGCAGCGAGCACCCGGTGTCGATCGATGGATTGGATATGCAAGCTGGTGGCGATGTAATCACGGCCATTGATGGAGAACTCGTGGAAGATATGGACGATCTAATCACATACCTTTCAGCTAAAGCTGTAGTTGGGCAGCAGGTTATCTTGACGGTATTGCGTGATGGTAATCTGATTGAGGTCAGGGTGACCCTCGAAGCGAGACCTGCTGAGCGAGTCCAGATTGTGCCTCCCCCCGATGAGGTTAGTGGAGGCGCCTGGTTGGGCATAATCGGCTTACCATTGACCCCAGATATCGC
>JAUWLJ010000314.1 GCA_030613705.1 Chloroflexota bacterium | reverse complement strand
CGTGCGCATCATCCGGTTTCGGTGACTTCATGTTCCATTCCTCAACCATACTCCGTCCTGATTATCGAGCGGAAATTCAATTAAGCTTCCTCAATTCGTGAGATGTTTTGATCGTGTCACGATCAAAAATATCAATAGACCGCCAACAAGTATCAGGGTCATCAGGTCAAAAACACCCAATTCATCCGTCAAAGTCAGAAAGATATTGCCTGCCAGAACGAGCAATCCAAAATAATAGTACAACCTATAGCCTTCTCCTATCCCCCATCCAATCCAGATCAAAACCGCAGGGTTGAGAAACATCAGCAACATAATGATTGCCAACATCGTACTGGAAAGGTTTCCCCCGCCAGCGCTCATCCTTGTGATGCTCCAGACTCCGAACAGCAACCATATCACCCCCAGCAATATAATCATCCAACGAGCCGCATTTACCGTTGCAGGTGTTTGCGGAAAACAATCTGCTGGATGGAAATCTGAATTATCCAAAATTAACCTTTTAGAATCTAAGATCCGAAATTACTTTTATACCGTTTACCCGATCTAGTTGATTGCCCATTCCCCTTCGATTCTCCCCAATTTTCACGACAAGTGGACATCAGGATGGATTAACAGCCAGGAAATAACTTCTTATTGATCTAATCCAGGGATTGAATTAAATCTATCACCTTTGGGATCGCCCTCGCATACCTTCGATCTTCAGCCTCAGAATCAATCACAAAAAGTGGAGACACCCCATTCTCACCTAACCAATCCTCCAGCAAACTCTCTATGATTTCCATATCCTCGATCCTGGCGATACCTAGGCTGCGGTCCCTCTGATTATACCGGTCTGCGATCTTGTCAAGCGGAGCTCTCATCCAAATCATCAGGTCTGGAGACGGCAATCTACCCCTTAAAACCAGATAGGTTCTCTCGCAAAGTGCATACTCGTTATCCGTCAGGTAGCCTTTAAGATAAAAAAGCCTTGTGAAAACAAAATAATCCTGGTCCAAACCGCCATCTTGCACACCAGTTATATTACCTTTACGGATGTCGATTTCCTGCTCTGCCCGTAATAGCATGTAATCGACCTGGTTTGCCAGCGCATACCTTTCGTGATCCAGTGAGAACAATTCCTGGAATGGTCGTTCTTCGTGTTGCTCAAGACTAGTAGTGAATTCAGCTGCCTTGCCCAACATGCGCACGAAAGTCGTTTTGCCGACTCCAGTGTTCCCAACGACAGCGATCAGTTTTCCCAATTTATCCCTCTCTGGTACAAACATAGCCTTAGATAGGATTTCTACCTGGGAGATGTTTGAATATATATCCAATGTTAATTAAACCAGATCTGGGTTATAAACTGGCCTCAAACCACGCCAAGATCGGCTCAAGATCAATCGCATCCGCGATCTCGATCAGCTCACCTGTGGATCGCCATTCATCCATACCAATTGGTTTTAGCAATTGGGGTTGCAGTCGGAAGTATTGATCCTTTAAGATCTGCCGGCATTGGTAATCAGCCACCTCGCTGCCCCCATCCATAACCATGTTAACCAGATTCAATCCCCATTGGTAAACCCCCCAATCCCCATTTTGCTCATCCAACCAGCGCGGGTTGTTTCCCGTTCCCAACGACAGCAGGCGAATATCCAGAAAGCCTTCGTTAAATGCCTGTGCCAATGCGCACATGGAGGGGTTAATTGCACTGACTCCGCCATCGATATATCCCTGGTAAATAGGGAAATATATCGGCGCAGCTGCTGAACGGATCACAACATCGACCAACCTCTCCTGGCTGTCACCTCTGGAATCAGGGTAATTATGGAAGAATTTCGGTTTCCAGCGTGGTGGATCGTGGGATTCATCCTTCAAATTAAAAGTTGCAATCAATATTTTCTTCTCTAAGTCACCTAGAGTCGTCTCGCCGATCACCCTCTCCAACAAGGCTTTCAAGTTATCAATCGAGTAATCTGCACCCAGTATATACTTCAGGTCTCGCAGGTCGTCCCAAATCGAATCCATGAAAACCTGCTTCCCAAATCCTTGGTACATCTGGCGCATGAACCTTGGATCAAAGCCATATGCAAACCCAGCCGCCAGCACTGCGCCGGTAGAGCTCCCAGCGTACAGGTCAAATTCTTGGACAATTCCTGGCACGTGTGTCTCCAGCCTTTCCAGCACACGCGCTGGTATGATGCCCCGGATGCCACCACCATCGATGGCCAAAATCTTGTACATGGGGCCTCCTTTATCAATAACTTATTAGCGGTCTTTGTGTAATTTCTACCTAGATCGCTGATGCATGAATCATGCCCAGAATCAGGTCAACTATATTAAACTCCAAGCAGGGAATTTCATAACAACTTATCCAACCAAAATTTCCTCTCAAGAATCATAGATTTAACCAATGATCTTGTCATCCATTTTTCATCACGGTCGATGAAATCGCCTATAATCAATATAAGGGAACCACCACCTTAAATAAAACGTTATATGATTGGATCACCAAACCAGTTGTACTGAATAAGGACGATATATCTATGCATAAGATCAAATTCTTTATTCTCGGTCTTTTTCTCTTGATCTCTGCTGCCTGCGTTCAGTCTCAATCCTCACAGACAGCTGAACTCACCACCACTTCACCCACCTCAAGCAGCTCTCCGACACCCCGCCCCACGGAGACTGCAGAAACTGTCCCTAGAGAAACCCCAACCTCACCTCCTTCCATCACTGCCACCAGCAGATTGCTCTGGGTCTCCTCCTCCGCAGACCTCTTCAACCGGGTCATCTCCGTAGACCCTGGTAACTCACAGCGCATCGCCTATTGTGCCCCTGATCGGATTCACCTCAGCCTGGACAGCGGTCAGACCTGGGAAGAGGCCATCCCAACCCATGGAATCTCTGCTGTTGCCGAAGAGCGCGGCTACACAATATTTGATTCCGCCTTTGCCTGCACCTCGGTGACCCTGGATCCTGAATATCCCGGCAGTTTCTATACTATTTTTACCACTGCCCAGGAGCAGTACGGTGCGCCGCCAATTTTCTACATGGGATTTGACACCACGTATAATGGGTCAACCTGGCAGCTGGTTCCCCCGCCTCCCTCAGCAACTCTTGAGGACTTCGGCGGTTTCTGGAACCTGGGCGGCGAAACTGTTGAAGCCTTGTTTACTAAACCAGGTCAAACAA
>JAUWLJ010000196.1 GCA_030613705.1 Chloroflexota bacterium | reverse complement strand
GGTGTCCAATACCTTGCACAGGATCAGCGAGTGGATGAGGTGGTAATCGCCGATCTCGATCTCGATCAAGCTGGGGTGGTTGCAGATTACATCAAGAGTCCTAAAGTCAAAATCAGGCAGGTGGATGTGAATGACCACGAGGGGATGGTTGAAGTGCTCAAGGGTTCGGATGCATGCTACAACGGAACTGTTTACTACATGAACCTCCCGGTGATGGAAGCGTGTTTGGAAGCGGGAGTTCATTATACAGATATGGGTGGATTGTTCTTCACAACCCATAAGCAGCTGGAATTAAGTGATCGTTTTGCTGAAGCTGGTTTGAGCGCTGTCTTGGGGATGGGATCAGCACCAGGAGTTCCAAACCTGCAAACTCGATATATCGCTGACCAGCTGGATACTATTGAAAGCATCAAAATATATGATGGCATAATGCCTCCTCCAACGGATGATCCCAAGTTTACTTACGCGGTTCCGACAATAGTTAATGAGCTGATTATGGAACCCATGGTGTACAAGGATGAGGGTTTCAAAGCCATGGAACCACTCAGTGAATTTGAAGATTATTGGTTTACCCAACCGATTGGTCTGCTGCCCATGCATCTTTCACTGCACTCGGAAGTAGCCACACTTCCTTTGACATTCAAGGATAAAGGAGTAAAAGAATGCTTCTTTAAGATTAATTACTGGGGAATGTCAAAGATTGTTGTGGAGAAAATCCGCGTGCTGGCAGAATTTGGTTTTGGTGGCACCGAAGCTATCGAAATCAAGGGTCAATCTATCATTCCACGTGATATGATGGTGACGCTGCTTGCTGGATACGTTCCACCGATCACTGAATTCCTCGCTCCTCCAAAGAACGAACCTCCCGATTGGGTGAAAGAGATTGTCACGGAGGTGCAAGGAACCAAGGATGGTCAAGAGATTACTTATCGAATGGGCACTTTAACTTGCAAGGGTGCACTTCCCACTGGTGTCGCGCCAGCCATCACTGCAGTATGGATGGCAGACGGTCGCGTTGAACCAGGGGTTTATCCTCCAGAAGTAGCTCTCGATCCATTGCCATTCTTCAAGGAGTTAGAGGAGCAACAAATCTATACTCAGATAACGACAACTAAGAAGCTTTGAGAAGCCGCAATATGACCCAAACATCGAGCACAATATTAAATTACATCGGGGGAGATTGGCGAGCGTCAAGTTCCAGCGATATTTTGGAAGTGGTAAATCCAGCCACAGAGAAAACGATCTGCACAGTCCCTCTATCAACTCCACAAGAGGTCGATCAGGCTGTTCAGGAGGCAAACCTGGCTTTCGAAAGCTGGAAACGGATACCTCCTGCGGATCGTATCCAATATTTATTCACGTCCAGTGGCTCCGCAGCCCGCAAGTTTCGCAACCAGGCTGAAGCTGGAAATATCGGCATCAACATCGGTGTCGCCGCGCCGATGGCTTTTTTCCCCTTCAGTGGCTGGAAAGAAAGTTTTTTGGCACTCTCCATGGACAAAGCAATCACGCGGTTGAGTTCTACACACAAACTAAAGTCGTAGTTGAACGCTGGCCCCGGGAATGGTCAAGGAAATTTTGAGACTGAAAGGAAATTGACATGCCATTCGGATACAACGGAAAGATCCTTCATGTAAATCTGGTTAGCGGCACACTCGAAGTGGAAGAACCCCCTGAATCTTTCTATAGGAAATACATGGGTGGCAGCGCGATGGGCATGTATTACCTTCTCCGTGATATGCCATCCGGCACTGAACCGCTGGCACCAGAGAGCGTGCTTACCTTGATGACTGGCGTGACGACAGGAGCCCCGATCTCCGGTCAAAGCCGGATCAACGTAACGGCGCGTTCACCCCAGAGTGGGGCAATTGGAGATTCTCAAGGGGGTGGATTTTTTCCAGCCGAGTTGAAATTCGCTGGTTATGACGGTATCGTTGTGATAGGAAAATCTGAAACTCCGGTTTATCTAAGTATCTTACATGGGGATGCGGAGCTGCATGATGCCAGTCATCTGGTTGGAAAAACCACCGGTGAAGTGGACGACCAGCTGAGGGTCGAAGTCGGTGATTCAAAAGCTGAAGTATTGCAGTATGGTCCCGCTGCTGAGAATGGAGTTCGCTATTCTAGCTTGGTCAGCATGGCAAACCGTAACAATGGGCGCACAGGCATGGGGCTGGTTATGGCCAGCAAGAATCTAAAAGCCATCGTCGTTCGTGGGAAATTACGAGTTGAGATAGCTGATAAAGAGGCTTTGGTGAAGTTATCTCGGATGGGTCCCAAATTAATGCCAGAAAATTCTGATGTGGACGAATTAGGTGAGTTTGGAACAGCTGGCATCGTCAACTGGCAGAGCACAACAGGGACGCTGCCCACCAGAAACTATAATGAGGGTCAATTCGAAAACTGCGACCCAATCAGCGGTGAGGTGATGGCTGAAACGATCCTCAAGGAGCGCGATACATGTTATGCATGTATCGTTCGCTGCAAGCGGGTTGTGGAGATCAATGAAGGCAAATACAAAGTTGATCCTCTTTATGGCGGTCCTGAATATGAGACGATCGCGACCTTCGGATCCTATTGCGGCATCGATGATCTGGCTGCCATCTCGAAAGCGAATGAAATCTGCAATATGTATGGTGTAGACACGATTTCCTGCGGGGCATCGATCGCCTTCGCTATGGAATGTTTCGAGAACGGGGTCATCGGCTTGGAGGAAACTGGTGGGATAGATTTGCGGTTTGGAAATGCTGATGCCATGATTCAAACTTTGCAGCAGATCGTTGAAAATCAAGGTCCATTGGGCTCGGTATTGTCACAAGGATCGGCTTACGCTGCTCAGGAATGGGGACCTGAGACAGAGGATTACCTGATCACAGTGAAGAATCAGGAAGCCCCGGCTCACATGCCGCAAGCCAAGAAATCGCTGGGTTTAATTTATGCCGTTAATCCATTTGGCGCAGATCACCAATCCAGTGAGCACGATCCTGGGTATGGAGAAGAAGCCAGCTCGTTGAGTCTCACTCGGTTAGAAGCCTTGGATTTGAAGGATCCGCCGCCCTTCGGTGATTTTGGACCGGAAATGATCCGCTACGCGGCATATACCCAGTTATTTTTCAGTATGCTGGATACTGTGGAGTTATGCCAATTTGTGTGGGGTCCTTCATGGACGTTGTATGGACCCAATGAAACTGTGGAAATGATCAAGGCTGTCACCGGTTGGAATGTCAGTCTATTTGAGTTGATGAAGGTTGGAGAACGACGACTGAACCTGATGCGAGTCTTCAATGCACGCGAGGGTTTTACCCGCAGGGATGACACTTTACCAAAAAAATTCTTTAAACCCCTGATGGGCAGCGGTCCAACAGCTGGTGTTGCAGTCGATCGTGATGAGTTCGAAGCCGCGCTTGATCTATATTATTCCTTGCTGGGATGGACTGCTAATGGAGTACCAACCCGGGCGAAATTATCAGACCTGGGAATTAACTGGGTGGCAGAGCAGCTGCCGGTAAGAGAATAGGTTAATTTGGGAATTCCGATGGCTATTAAGCAAGATATGCTCCCCCATCTTTCACCGGTATGGCCTCATTACACCCCGATTATCGTTTCTCGGGCTGAAGGCTGTTATGTTTATGATCAGGATGGTTCAGCCTATCTTGATTTCACCTGCGGGATCGGTGTGACCAATACTGGTCACTGCCACCCGCGCGTTGTCGCCGCGATCCAGCAGCAGGCAGGTTTACTCCTCCATGGTCAGGTCAATATCATTGTTCATGAGCCGATTCTGGATTTGATATCCGAACTGCGTAGGATTGTCCCTCCGGCGAAGGATGGATTCTTTTTCAGTAATTCTGGAGCCGAAGCAATTGAGGGAGCGATCAAGCTCGCCCGGCAAGCTACAGGACGTCCGAACGTGATCGTGTTTCAGGGCAGCTTCCACGGGCGAACGATTGGAACGATGTCGCTGACCACCTCAAAAACCATTTATCGCGCCGGCTACCAACCGCTGATGCCGGGTGTCTTCGTCACTCCATACCCTTATGCTTATCGCTATGGATGGGATGAAGAACAAACCAGCCAGTGGTGCCTGGATGAATTGGATTATTTGCTTCACTCCCAAACTGCGCCCTATGAGACGGCAGCCATCCTGATTGAGCCTGTGCTGGGTGAAGGCGGTTATGTTGTCCCGCCAGCTGGTTTCTTGAGGGGAATACGGAGTATTTGCGATCAGCATGGCATCCTACTGGTAAGTGATGAGATCCAATCTGGTTTTGGCCGGACAGGCAGATGGTTTGCCTATGAACACTTCAATTTAGAATCGGATATTATTGTTGTGGCGAAAGGGATTGCCTCAGGATTACCTCTCTCTGGGGTGATCAGCGGCTTGGAATTAATGAACAAGTGGGAACCCGGTTCTCATGGTGGGACTTATGGTGGTAATGCGGTTGCTTGTGCTGCGGCCGCTGAGACGATCCGCGTCATCCAGGAAGAAAGCTTGCTGGAAAATACTCTTGAACGGGGCTCCCAATTGCTGGCAGGACTGCGGCACCTGCAGGAGACTTATCCCAGTATCGGAGATGTTCGTGGAATGGGATTGATGATCGGCACTGAATTTAGCACATCCGATCATAAACCGGATAAAGGATCTGCCAAGGTTGTCGTACAGGCATGCCTGGAGGCAGGTCTGCTATTAATCACCTGCGGTACCTGGGATAATATTGTCCGCTGGATTCCACCCCTGACGGTTGATGAAGCACAAATTAAGCAGGCGTTAGATATATTTACGAAGGCATTGGAAAAAACAGTTACTTAAAAGACTGCCAATCAAGGGAGAACATTCAACGAAGGGGGTGCCAGCCTCGGCTGGGAGTTTCAGCTATGATATTACTATAAAGCTATCAAGTCTTGCGATCCCAAGGGGAAAAGTGCTATTAAACAAGATTCTAAACCTGGTATCCCTAATAACTTGTCGTTCAACTTGGATTTCTTGGCGAGGGAGAAAGGTACTAATCCTCTTCTTTACGCTTGGTTTTGTTGCATGCGGGGGGTGGCACGAAGATAATATTGCAGCGACCACCGTCACTGAAACCCCCACACATGGACCTCAGTCTGAGATAATAAGTAAACCGATTGTTAAACCAGGGGCAGATGCTG
>JAUWLJ010000069.1 GCA_030613705.1 Chloroflexota bacterium | reverse complement strand
GCTCGTGCTGACCGCATACTGCCCAGGCTGCAGCTGATCACCGTTCATGGCGATGCACATGCTGCACCCAGCATAGCGCCATTCACCGCCCGCCTGTTTGAAAATCTGATCCAATCCTTCCGCCTCTGCCTGGCGGCGAATTCCCTCTGAACCGGGAACTACCAGCAGGCGAACACCATCCGCAATCTTATGACCTTCCAGTAAGTTGGCAGCTTCTCGTAGATCCGACAGGCGTGAATTGGTACAGCTGCCGATAAAAACCACATCCACAGGCTGATCCAACAATCGTGTCCCAGGGCGCAGATCCATATATTGGAGTGCTTTCTCAAGCGCTGCCTGCCTCAACGGGTCCTTTTCACTTTGTGGATCCGGGATCCGCTCGCTGATCGGGATGCCCATACCCGGGTTGGTGCCGTAAGTAACCATCGGTTCCAGATTGGATACATCGATGGCGATCGACTTATCATATTCTGCACCAGGGTCGGAAGGTAAATCCCTCCAGCAGCTTACTGTTGTATCCCAGGCTTCTCCTTGGGGGGCAAACTCTCTGCCAGCAAGATATTCAAAAGTCTTATCGTCTGGGGCTATCATCCCAGCCCGCGCTCCCGCTTCGATAGACATATTGCACAGGGTCATGCGCTCTTCCATGTTCAGTGCTTCAACTGCAGAGCCGAGGTACTCAAATACATGCCCGGTGCCTCCGCCAATGCCAATTGCTGCGATCAGGGCCAGGATCATATCTTTTGCAGTTACACACTTCGATAATTGACCTTCGAAGTTAACCCGGTAGGTCTTTGGTTGGTTCTGCATCAGGCATTGGGTGGAAAGAACGTGGGCTACCTCGCTGGTGCCTATTCCAAAGGCCAGAGCCCCAAACGCACCATGGGTGGCAGTGTGGCTGTCACCGCAGACAATCGTCATCCCCGGTTGGGTTATCCCTAATTCAGGACCGATGACATGCACGATGCCCCGCTTTGGGTTATCGATATCAAAAACTGGGATATTGAACTCTTGACAGTTGACCTGCAGCTGGTGTAGTTGTTTGTTAGCCAGATCATCAGCCAGCGGCAAGGACAGGCTGGTTGTTGGGGTGGAGTGATCCATGGTTGCGAGAGTGCGATCGGGTCGGCGGACTGTCAGTCCTCTCTCCCGCAATTCGGTGAATGCCTGTGGAGAGGTGACCTCGTGCACCAGGTGCAGATCGATATAAAGGATTGCCGGTGCCTCAGGTTCTTGTGTTACAACATGAGCATCCCATAGCTTCTTGAAGAGAGTTTGTGGTTGGTGCATGATTTCCTGTTAAATCACATATCCGGGGCGGTCATCGCCACTTGATCTAACTTTTACAATAGCAGATTGATTTTCCATAATTACTAGATCCCCGGCAGGTTATCTGCTTATCCCAGGTCAGATACATCCCACTTGCCAGGGATAGTTCTTGGTTGGGGGAATGAATCGAAGGCTACATCAGATTCGTCGTCCTCAACGGAATAAGTTTCAACCGGGTTGGCTGATTCATCAGGCTGGTCAGAATTCTCTTTTCGAGACGGTGTCAAGTGTGAAACAAACGCAGAGACATCCCATTTTTCGGGGATAGTTCTCGGCTCTAAGAAAGTTTCAGATTGAGGGTTGTGAGATTGTTCTCCACTTTTTTCAAATTCGGTTGTCATGCTTGACTCCTTTCGGGGGTAAGTGCAGGGTTGATTGTTTGTCAGGTGCGGCTTATCTGCGGTATTTTCTGCTCGTAATCAATAATTTATTTAGTGCTGCCAGATACGCTTTGGCACTGGCGACGATAATATCGGTATCTGCGCTATAGCCGCCGAATGTGCGCGTGCGCACCTGTCCATTCTGCGGTGAAGTGCGTTGCGAAATTGAAGGGTTATCCGCTTGCAATCGGACGGTGACCTCACCCATGGCGTCGATCCCTTCGGTCACAGCGTGGATGTTGAACTCCACTAATGTGTTCGCGACTCCGATGATGGCATCCACTGCCTGATAGACTGCGTGTACGGGTCCCGTTCCTACTGCGGCATGAATGTGCAGCTGACCATCAGGACCGAGTAAGCGAACCGTGGCGGTAGGCATGCCCATTGTGCCGCAGGCGACCTGTAAACCATCCAGGGTGAACACTTCTTGAGAGAGGTAGGTCTGGACCTCGATTAATGCTTCCAGGTCAGCATCGGTAATATTCTTCTTTTTATCCGCCAGATCCTTATATCTTTCAAAGGCGCTGTTCAGCTCCTCCTGGTTCAATTCATAACCCATCTCTTGTAAATGAGCTTTGAGCGCATGCCGACCTGAGTGTTTCCCAAGCACCAGCTTTGAGCGATACAATCCGACAGTTTCCGGCTGCATGATTTCGTAAGTCTCATTGTTTTTGAGCATCCCATCCTGGTGAATGCCAGCTTCGTGAGCGAAGGCGTTCGCACCCACGATTGCTTTATTGGGCTGGACAGGGATACCGGTGTAATTTGACACCATACGGCTGATGCGGACGATCTGGGTGGTATCGATGCCCATCTCGAGGCCATATACAGCACGCCGGGTTTGCAGAGCCATGACCACTTCTTCCAGAGAGGTGTTTCCAGCTCGTTCTCCAATCCCGTTGACCGTCACCTCCGTCTGGCGAGCCCCAGACTGAATGCCCGCCAGCGTGTTGGCAGTAGCCAGGCCGAGATCATTATGGCAGTGGATGGAGACAATCACATTCTCGATCCCCGGCGTGTTGGCGATGATGCTGCTGATCAGGCTTCCGAATTCCTCGGGTGTCGTATACCCAACCGTGTCCGGGATGTTGAGCGTTGTGGCGCCGGCCTTGATCGCCTCACCTAAGACCAGGTAGAGAAAATCGAGATCGCTGCGCCCGGCGTCCTCTGGGGAAAATTCAACATCATCACAATACGATTTGGCATAAGACACCATCTCCTGGATACGGTCAACTACCTCTTCCGGCTCCATGCGCAATTTGTAGCGCATGTGGATGGGTGAGGTTGCCAAAAAGGTGTGGATGCGAGGGTGGGCAGCATGCTGTACGGCTTCCCAGGCAGCATCAATATCCATTTCAGAGGCGCGGGCAAGGCCACAGATGATCGGTATTGGGCGCTGCAGCTCACTCTCGCCCTCCAACGTATTCCCGACTTCGATCGCAATCCGGCGTACCCCTTCCAGGTCATCAGGCGAAGCGGCTGGAAAACCGGCCTCGATAACGTCCACCCCCAGGCGGGTCAACCCACGCGCGATCTCCACTTTCTCACCAGAAGTGAGCGTCGCACCTGGAGATTGTTCGCCGTCCCGCAACGTTGTGTCAAAAACGCGGACGTAATTCGGATTCATAGCTACCTCACAACACTTGACTTCGGCGGTCTATTTCCCATCTTCGATCAAGAAAACCGCTTTCCCATTTTCCTTAGCGCAGGATGAAACACTAATCGCCAGCTTTGATGGTCACCGGGTCGATAAATGGCATCATCCCGCGCAGATCAGAACCGACCTTTTCGATCAGATGATCCTGTTCATTCTTGCGTTGCTCGTTAAACCAGGGGCGACCTGCCTTGTTTTCCTCTATCCAGGCTTCGGCATAAGTGCCATCCTGGATTTCCTTCAACATCTGGTTCATCACATACTTGGTCTCTTCGGTGACGATCTTCGGACCGCCAGTGTAATCTCCGTGTTCGGCGGTGTCTGAAACCGAATAGCGCATGTAATTTAATCCGCCACGGTACATCAGGTCGACGATCAACTTCAGCTCATGGAGACATTCGAAATAAGCCAGCTCAGGTTGGTAGCCAGCTTCTACCAGCACCTCAAAGCCAGCTTTAACCAGGGCAGAAACTCCACCGCACAGCACAGCCTGCTCTCCGAAAAGATCGGTTTCAGTTTCTTCAGTGAAGGTCGTCTCAACAACGCCAGCCTGGGTGGAGCCTAAAGCAAAGGCATATGAAATCGCGTTGGATTTCGCATTGCCACTGGTGTCCTGGTGTACAGCCAACAAAGATGGAGTCCCTTCACCTTCCTGATACAGCTCCCGGACCCGGTGGCCCGGAGCTTTCGGAGCAACCATGCTAACGTCAACCTCTGCTGGGGGAGTGATGGTTCCATAGCGGATATTGAATCCATGGGCGAACATCAAGGTTTTACCAGCACCGAGATGGGGAGCGATGTGGGCTTCGTAGATCGCGGGCTGGGTGGTGTCAGGGGTCAACAGCATGATTGTGTCAGCCCACTGAGCGGCTTGATCCATGGTCTTAACCTCCAGACCTTCTGCTTCAGCCTGGGACCATGACTTTCTGCCCGGTCGCAGCCCTACCACCACATCGACACCGCTGTCCCGCAGATTTAAGGCATGCGCATGGCCTTGTGAGCCATAACCAATGATGGCCACTTTTTTGCTTTTAATCAGGTTTGGATCTGCATCTTTGTCGTAGTAAATATTTGCCATATCGTTTCCTTTAAATGATTACCTGAAGGTAGCCATCAGCAGATGGTCCGATCTATCAGATCAATCTGCAACTTGTTCAGTTTCGCGAAAGCCATTGGCTCCTGGGGAATAACGCACACCTGAGGCCGTTCCACGCATCATAGCCACCTGTCCAGTGCGCACCATCTCCAAGATTCCCAGCGGTCTGAGCAGCTCTACCAAGCCTTCGATCTTGTCCTCGGTCCCTGTGATCTCTACGATGACTGAATCCGGAGCGACATCAACGATCCGCGCCCGGAAGATGGATGCCAGATTTGCGATTTCTGCGCGCTGCTCTGATTTGGCAGACACCTTGATCAATGCCAGGTCTCTGGTCACGGCTGGCTGGTTGGTCACATCCTGAACATCTATCACATTGACCAATTTGTAGAGGTTGGCCTCCACCTTGCGGGCATCCACGTTTCCGTTTTCCATGACGATGGTCATGCGCGAGATGTCAGGCTTTTCGGTGCGCCCAACATTCAATGATTCGATGTTGAAATTTCGTCTGCGGAACAAGGATGCTACCCGGTTAAGCACACCGGGTTTATTCTCTACCAGAGCGATTAGGGTGAGTTGCATGGCATTTTCCTTTTAATCAGCAGCCGTCGGCTGTTTACGGATCGGGCGGCGGATCATTTTATCCAGGTCGGCACCAGTGGGTACCATCGGGTAAACTGCTTCTTCTTTTTCCACCCGGAAATCGATCAGCACTGGACCATCTGTCTGGCGTGCGAATTCGATCGCTGGGAGCACCTCGGTTGTTTCGGTTACGCGTCTGGCAGGGATGCCGTGGGCTTCGGCGATCTTGACGAAATCTGGGCCGATCAGCGGGGTCCCAGCGTAGCGGCTCTCGAAAAAGAATTCCTGCCACTGGCGCACCATTCCCAGGAAGTTATTGTTCATGATAGCGATTTTGATGTTAGCCCCTTCCTGGATCGCTGTTGACAGCTCGGCTTGGGTCATTTGAAAACTGCCATCTCCATCAACAAGCCAGATTTCATGATCCGGCTTGGCGAACCAGGCTCCAATTGTGGCAGGTAAACCAAATCCCATGGTCCCTGCTCCCCCAGAAGTGATCAGGCGGTTGGGTTTTTCAAAGCAGTAATATTGCGCAGACCACATCTGGTGCTGTCCCACACCGGTGGTGAGAATCGCATCGCCGCCGGTAGCTTCCCAAATATTGCGGATCACGTGGGCGGTATATAGTTTGCCGTCGTCTGGCCAGGTCAAGATATCGCGGGCTTGACTTTCGCTGCGCCAATCTTCGATTTCAGCTCGCCATTCTTCGTGATCGTATTCATCCACCAGAGGGATCAAATCGATGAGCACTGTGTTCAAATCCCCGATCAGAGCCACATCCACTTCCACGTTTTTGTGCACCTCCGAGGGGTCAATCTCGATATGGATCTTGCGGGCTCGCGGAGCATAGGTGCGCAGGTTTGCAGTCACGCGGTCGTCAAAGCGCATACCAAAAGCCAACAGCAAGTCAGCGTTTTGAATCGCCAGATTGCAGTAGGCCTCCCCGTGCATACCCATCATCCCCAGACTAAGTGGGTCCGAGGCTGGGAAAGCGCCCAGACCCAGGAGGGTCATAGCGACCGGTGTCTGTGTCTTGGTGGCGAAGACGCGCAGCGAATCCACTGCATCCGACATCGTCACACCGTGACCAGCTAAGATTACTGGACGCTCCGCCTGCTCGATCAGCTCGGCGGCACGTTTCAAATCCTCCAGCGGAGCATGGGTGGGAGGCTGGTAGCCAGGAAGCGAAACCTCTTCGGGATAGATAAAATCAACTTCTTCTATCTGGGCGTTCTTGCAGATATCGATCAGCACAGGTCCCGGACGACCGCTGCGGGCGATGAAAAACGCTTCCCGCACCACTTCAGCGACCTCATCCGCACTGGTGACCAGGAAATTATGCTTGGTGACCGGGAGAGTGATGCCGGTCACATCTGTCTCCTGAAATGCGTCGCCGCCGATCAGGTGGGCGTGTACCTGTCCAGTGATGCACACGATGGGTGAAGAATCCATTATCGCAGTGGCGATCCCGGTTACCAGGTTGGTCGCTCCGGGGCCAGAGGTCGTCAGGGCGACACCTACCTTGCCAGAAGCTCGAGAATACCCGTCGGCCATATGGGCGGCTCCCTGTTCATGGCGTACCAGTACATGGTGAACCGGGTAATAAAGCATGGCATCGTAGACCGGCATGATCGCACCCCCGGGTAACCCGAAGACGACCTCAACCCCTTCGCGGACCAAACATTCCCATAAAATTTCTGCCCCAGTTTTTTTTGTCATATTTTCCTCACAATCTGATAGTTGAGGGTCTCTCAATTCAATGGAGCAGCCAGGGTCTAATACCGACGCCAGCTGCCAAGCCAGCGAAAATCACTCTTGATCTAGATCAATACCGCTCCTGTGCTTGCACTGGTGACCATACGGGAGTAGCGGCGCAGCCAGGAGCTGTTGGTCCGCGATTTGAACGGCGGTAACGCCGCTAAGCGATCTTGGATGGTCCTATCGCTCAGCTGCACATTAAGACTGCGATCCTCTAGATCGATTTCGATCACATCTCCGTCTTGGAGCGCAGCTATGGGTCCCCGGGCAGCAGCTTCTGGGCTGACATGCCCGATGCAAACCCCGCGTGTGCCTCCCGAGAAGCGTCCATCTGTGATCAAGGCAACTTCCTCGCCTAACCCCATGCCCATAATTGCTGAGGTCGGTGAAAGCATTTCCTGCATTCCCGGACCACCCTGTGGTCCTTCATAGCGGATGACCACGACGTCGCCGGGTTTAACCTGGCTGTTGAGGATGCCTGCCATAGCCTGCTCCTGGCTCTCGTAGATGCGAGCTGGTCCACTGTGTTGGCGGGTATCTGCTGCCACACCACCAGTCTTGATCACTGCGCCCTGAGGAGCCAGATTGCCGAATAAAATCGCCAGACCTCCAACCTTATTGTGCGGGTTTTCGAACGGGCGAATCACTTCGTTGTCCGTGATTTTGATGCCAGTTATCGACTCGCCGAGTTTTGTCCCCGACACGGTAGGGCGATCCATGTGCAGGTTATTCCCAGATCGGGCGATTTCGTTCAGGATGGCAGGAACACCCCCAGCCCGGTGTACATCTTCCATATGCCATTTGCCCGATGGGCTGACTTTACACAGGTATGGAACCCGGTCGGCGACGGCATTGATCCTTTCCAGGGGGTAATCCACACCGGCTTCATGTGCCAGAGCCAAGGTGTGCAGCACAGTGTTCGTACTGCCTCCCATGGCCATGTCCAGAGCAAAAGCGTCATCAATCGCCTGCGCGTTGACAATCTGGCGAGGAGTCAGGTCGTTATTAACCAATGTCATGATCTGTTTCGCCGCCTGAGCGGCCAGGGATTCTCTCTCCTGGCTCAGGGCCAGAGCTGTGCCGTTGTAGGGCAGCGCCAGACCCAAGACCTCCAGCAGGCAGTTCATCGAATTGGCTGTGAAGAGACCGGAACATGAACCACAGGATGGGCAGGCGAAATCCTCTAAGATCTTCAGGCGTTCACCGTCGATCGCTCCGGCTTTATATGCTCCAACGCCCTCAAAAACCGAGATCAAATCAACCACCTCACCGTCGGGAGTCTTTCCCGCGGCCATTGGACCCCCGGAGATAAATATGGCAGGGATATCAACTCGCAGCGCGGCCATGATCATACCCGGTACGATTTTGTCACAGTTGGGAATACAAACCATCCCATCGAACTGGTGAGCTTGGATCATGGTCTCAACACTGTCAGCGATCAATTCCCTCGAGGGCAGGCTGAATTTCATCCCCCCATGCCCCATGGCGATACCATCGTCCACACCGATTGTGTTGAACTCAAATGGCACTCCACCAGCATCTCGCACAGCTTGCTTAACTCCCTGCCCGAATTCTTGCAGGTGCATATGACCAGGGACGATATCCACATATGAATTGACGATGGCGATGAAGGGTTTGGAAAAATCCTCATCCGTCAGCCCGGTCGCTTTTAGCAGCGCCCGGTGTGGGGCTCGCTCAAATCCTTTTTTTATCTGGTCAGACCGCATATTTATCACCTAATAAAAAAAAGGACTGCCTTTTTGGGCAGTCCCGGATGATGCTAGGGGAAATTTCTGTGCCAGCCTACACTCTGATGGAGGCTCTGGCTGCCCAAAGGGGGAGCGGGTTCTCAATCCCAAGAATGAGAACCAAAATAATCGCAACCAGAATAAGGGCGAACACACTAAATGACATGATTAATAATTTTCCTTGCTAATTCAGCGTAGTTTACACATTTTTTT
>JAUWLJ010000061.1 GCA_030613705.1 Chloroflexota bacterium | reverse complement strand
AATTGTTAAGATTGGTTCATTATTGCTTGAACGTTACCGCATCGATTCTGAGTTGGGTCGGGGAGGCATGGGCATTGTTTAGCAAGCCTTCGATACCTTATTTAAGCGGAGTGTCGCGATTAAGGTATTGTCTGATGCGGGGTTGAGTGCAGATAGTCAATCACGTTTGCTGGATGAAGCGCGGGCGGCTGCTGGATTACGCTATCCAAACATTGTTACAGTCTACGATGTAAGAGAATATGATGGTTTGCTATTTATCATTATGGAGCTTGTGGATGGGAAATCCTTAAGAGATGAGTCAATTGAAGATCTCGATCGGGTACTTGAGATCAATCGGCAGCTCTGCGAAGCACTTGCTCATGCTCACCAACACGACGTGATCCATCGAGACCTGAACCCCGAAAATGTGCTCCTGGTTGATGGGCAGGTAAAGCTGATGGATTGCGGGTTGGCCCGGTCAATGACCTCCGTCTCACATTGAGTTTGATGGAAACACTTTAACCTGGATATTTGGGGGATTGAATTATTTCAAACTTACAATTGATCAATTTCTTTGCTTATCCTGAATCTTTCTGGTTTTCCTATCAGCTGGGTAAGATATAATGATGCAGACTTCTCCCCAAAGGATCGGAGCCACAAATATGAAGAGGCTAACAACCTGCATGGAATTCCACATATCTCGCCAGGCGCGTGATCGTTACCAGTTTGACCAGTCAATATTCTCTTTAAGCGGAAATGTGATCTTGGCTGATTTCTATGCAGCTCGTATATTCGCGCAAAAGATGAATGAAAAAAGACATTTAATCCGTTACCCTGAAGGAGCTATTCGTCCAGGGCAAATCAATGCCATGGGCTTGATCGACGAGATATTGCATTTCGCCATAGAAAAATATCGCCAGCAGATTAATCCCATAGTGATGGGAGAGGCATTGGATTGGTTGGTCCAGCAGGTGGGGGAGGAGGCTTTAAACACCTGCATACAAAACTTCGCAGATCAATTCCCTCCGCTAGCTGTTTACCGCAGAGAAGATGATCTCCAGGAATATTTGGAGGGTTCAACGGGTGGTGTACCTAACAAGCAGATAGTGTTGGAGGAAATGCTGATGCTTTGGCTGGCGAATATGAATCCAGCCTTTTCTCCACATTTAGAATTGTTCGATGATACCGATTTAGAGAAGAACTCTGCCTATCTTGAAATTATCGCCAGTTTGAAAGAATTTTTTGAAACACAGCCAAAATTCGGGCCAGATAACCTCAACCTAATCGATTTGCTGCGCAGCCCAGCGATCGCCGTACCTCATTCGCTTTCAGGTCAGCTGGACTATATGCGCCAAAGTTGGGGCTACCTGTTAGGGGATTATATATTCCGCTTATTAAGCAGCCTGGATTTTATTTCAGAAGAGGATAAAGCCATCTTCCAGGGACCAGGGCCGGCGAGAGTTTACGATTTCACCGGTCTGGATTTGGAGATCGAGCGTTTTAGCCCCGATAGTGATTGGATGCCATCAATGGTGTTGATCGCAAAGAATATCTTTGTCTGGCTTGACCAGCTCTCGAAACAATACCAGCGACCGATCCACCAATTGGACCATATTCCAGATGAAGAACTAGACCGTCTGGCAAATTGCGGGTTTAAGGGGCTGTGGTTGATCGGTTTGTGGGAACGAAGTTCGGCGTCACAGAGAATAAAACAGCTGCGCGGCAACCCCGAAGCTGTTGCCTCAGCTTATTCTTTATCAGATTACGAAATCGCAGCTGACCTGGGGGGAGAAGAATCCTACCGCAACCTGCACGCCAGAGCCTGGCAGCGCGGCCTCCGCCTGGCATCTGATATGGTACCCAATCACATGGGGATCGATTCGAATTGGGTGATCGAACATCCAGAGTGGTTTGTCTCGTTGGATTACTCACCGTTTCCTGCGTATTCATTTAACGGCGTGAATTTATCCTGGGATGATCGTGTCGGAATTTATATCGAAGATCATTATTACGACAGCAGCGATGCAGCGGTGGTTTTTAAACGAGTGGACAACTGGACCGGGAATACGAAATATATTTATCACGGAAACGACGGCACCAGTATGCCATGGAATGATACTGCCCAGTTGGACTATCTATTACCTGAAGTGCGGGAGGCCGTTATCCAAACGATCCTGGGGGTAGCCCGTAAATTCCCGATCATCCGTTTTGACGCAGCTATGACTTTGGCAAAGAAACATTTCCAGCGTTTATGGTATCCGGAACCTGGGACCGGTGGGGCGATCCCCTCTCGGGCTGAACATGGATTGACCAAGAAACAATTTGAAGCTGCTTTTCCAGTGGAATTCTGGCGAGAAGTTGTCGACCGGGTCGCTGAAGAGGTTCCCGATACTTTGCTGCTGGCGGAAGCTTTCTGGATGATGGAAGGCTATTTCGTACGAACTTTAGGGATGCATCGGGTCTATAACAGCGCCTTTATGAACATGCTGCGCGATGAGAAGAATCAGGAATATCGATTGGTGATTAAGAACACGCTGGAATTTGATCCGGATATCCTTAAGCGATACGTAAATTTCATGAACAACCCAGATGAACGCACCGCGATAGACCAGTTTGGAAAAGAGGATAAATATTTCGGCATCTGTATTCTGATGTCCACGTTGCCTGGCTTGCCGATGTTCGGCCATGGTCAGATCGAAGGATTTGCAGAGAAATACGGAATGGAATTCCGGCGCGCTTATTGGGAGGAGAAACCGGATCCTTATCTGGTTGAACGTCACGAACGTGAAATTTTCCCCTTGCTGCGTAAAAGGTATTTATTCGCAGAGGTGGGAGAATTTTCTCTTTATGATTTCTTCACCTCAGATGGACATGTCAATGAAGATGTATATGCATACTCTAACCGGCGTGGTGACGAACGGTCCCTGGTTGTTTATCACAACAAGTATGCAGATGCACGTGGTTGGATTAAGGATTCCGCTGCCTCAGCAGTAAAGAATGTTCAAGGTGATCAAAGGCAGCTCGTCTCGAGAAAGTTACACCAGGGATTGGGTCTCCATCCAGGGGAGGACCATTACACGATCTTTCGAGATCAGGTGACTGGGTTGGAGTATATCCGCAATAATCGTGTTCTTGCAGAAGAGGGTCTTTATCTGGAGCTGGGGGCATATAAATACCATGTGTTTATGGATTTTCGTCAGGTTCAGGACAACGAGTGGCACCAGTATGCCCAACTGACCGCATATCTGGACGGACGGGGGGTGCCCAGTGTTGAGGAGACCTTAAAAGAGATTATTCTGCAGCCAATCCATTTTCCATTTCGGGAGCTGACCGAAGCGGGGATGATTACCCGGCTGCTTGATGCGCGCTTGACAGGCAATAAGAAAATGGTGGACATAGACTTGATGAGCGAAGTTGAGCAAAAAGCAGCCCACCTGCTGGTGGAAATCAACCAATTAACTGGCGCTGGAAGAGAACAGAACGATATTCAGGTGTATGCTCAAGAAATCCGGAACAAGGTACAGGCAATACTTGAACTACCCGCCTTGAGAGAAACTACCTCCGCGGATTCAAGGCGAAATTACAAATCGGCGGTGAAGCTGATTTTAGATAACCTCAGCTTGGAGGAGAAGGACATTCCCAAGTGGAGTGTGCTGATAGGTTGGGCGTTTACCCACAGTTTGGGCCGCTTGATGGGGGATGAAGGGGCTGCGGATAGAAGCCAGAGCTGGATCGATGAATGGCTTTTAGGTCGCATCCTGGCAAGCTCGATGTTGGACCTTGGGTTGAGCGAAGCTGAATCCTGGCGATCGGTCGGCCTGATTAAAATCCTGATCCGACATCAGGCGTGGTACCAGATTAATACCCCAAAACGCAAGCGCGCTTACCGGATTCTGAAAAGATTACTCGAGGATGAAGTTGTGCGAGGGGTTCTGCAGGTCAATCGTTACCAGGGCATATTGTGGTTCAACAAAGAAGCATTCGAAGAGTTATTGGTTTGGATGATGAGAATTGCCGCAATTAACGTCATTGCAGATAAGAATTTGAGCTCAGATGAAGCACGCGATCAGATAACCGGTCACTACCAGGTTATCCGTAAACTAAAGAAAGCAGAATCAAAATCTGAATATCAGGTGGAAAAATTATTAGAAGGGACGAGTAATTAATCTTCAGGGGGGGAAATACGAATGATTGGAACCCTAACCTGAAATGGAGAGATGATCCTCCGCTACCCAACTTCGTGACAGTTGTTGGTTGAACACTTGATCAGCCCTTAACCCCGATCGTGGGCTGATGACGTGTTTTAAGTCGGATACAGTCTGGGGAGAAAGATCATCCCCTGTAGCCAGGCGGGCTAAACGGACAGCTTGCGCGGCATAAGCGATCACGTTCTTGGGTTCGATGCGATCGAAATCCTCAAAAAACCAGCCGCACGAGGTGAAGATACTTTGCCTTTCGCGCTGTGACTCAAGCATGAGATATATCCGCCAAATCTGATCATCGGTCAAGGGATGGCTTGCCATCTCAGAGATTAAATTCTGGACCTGGATTTCACCCAGCATGACATGGATATAGCGCTGGCGGAGAACTCTTGGTTTGGGGATCATAGGGTAAACGGATTCAAAGTACAGGCCATCGAGGGCGGTTGCCAACCGGTTGAGAGAATATCGCAAGTGTGACTTCCAACGGCCATCCAGGGGAGTGCAGGCACATTCATCCGTCCAGCGAGTGATCCCATGATGGCAGGACCAAGAGGTACGCTCGCGAATGCGTATAGTCTTCGTTGGCGGGTGTGTTTTCAACCACAGTGCGGGATATGTCCTGCTCAATCCGTCTGAGCCGCCAGCCCCATCCAGCAAATGAGCCAAAAATTGTTCGCGGAAAGGCTGGTGGTGCCCATACAGCTCACCATCGGAGGCTAATAATATTAATTGGTCTTGGCCGCTTTTTCCCTCCTTGGTTAGATAACAAGAAGCAAGTTCACTCTCAACGAAGAGTTGGGCATTTGCGGTGGCTTGTGGATCGAAACTTATTTTGGTACTTAATTCCTGCTGGTAGAAGAATACGATGATGTTCTTACCACCCGGGAGATCTACCTTGTAAGGCTCGGTCGGATCTAAGCCGTCGATATCTGCCTGCCAGGGAGCAAGAATTGTGAATTCAATCCCCAGGTTTGACATAATCGCTAAGGTCTCATAATCCACTGCAGTCTCGGGCAACCACATTCCTTGCGGGTGATGCCCAAACCGATGGGTGAAATCTGCTATCCCCCAGCCTACTTGAATGTTTTTATCTGAGGACGAAGCCAAAGGTAAGATGGTGTGGTTGTAGGCTTGGGAAATGGCATTACCTACACCGTAGCGATTAAAATTGGATCGATCTTGGTTGAGGATTTGCTGGTAAGTGTCTTGATCTTGGGTCTGCAGCCAGGAGAATAAAGTGGGACCGACATTAAAACTGATCCCAGCAAAATTTTTCAGCCTGGCATTTGGTCGGTAGCACTCCTGGAGGATGCGAACATTCCAGTTATCATAAGGTGCGGCTCCGGATTCATTAGGGATGGTGCCAGTTAATGGGTCTTCGCGCGGGGGTTGGTAGAAATGCCCATGGATGCTGAATGCTTTGATTGGCATATTGATGAGAGTGAAAAATCGTGGATTTCAGCAAGACCAAAAAAGTGATTATATCATCTCTTCAGACAAGGTTTAATTAACCAGGGCATAAAGATTCAAGAGACCAGTTTAATTCAATTCGTGATCCAATCAAAATCACCTAATTGAGACAGCTGCGCAGGGAGCGGTGGCGATCAGATGAATGAAGCAGCAAAGGGAAGATTATTCATCTCCTCGAAACATACAGGAACTAATATCGTGTAAAATTAATCGAACTCAGCGACTTAATAAACAGGAAGGAGCACAAATGAAAACGCGAGCAGTCATTATGGCTGGCGGAGAGGGTTCTCGAATGGGCACCCTGACTGCCAAGCGAACGAAACCGGCAGTGCCATTTGCTGGAAAATACCGCATCATTGATTTCACGCTCTCTAATTGTGTTAACTCTGAGATTTTCGATGTCATGATCTTAGCTCAATATCGTCCTCACTCTCTGATCGAGCATATTGGTGCGGGAGGGCCATGGGATCTAAATCGGGATTTCACAGGAGGAGTCCGGATTTACTCGCCGTATAAAGCTCGAGGATCATCGGAATGGTATTTGGGAACCGCTGACGCGGTGCAACAAAATTTCCGCTTTATTAAGAGCTCCAATCCGGATTTCGTCCTGATTCTTTCGGGTGACCATATCTATGTAATGAATTATGATGCCTTGATCGCATTCCATATCGATCACCAGGCTGATGTGACCATCTGTTCTATTCGGGTGCCGATCGAAGATGCATCTCGTTTTGGCATTCTAAACGTGGATAAGAGTTACCGGGTGACAGAGTTCGAAGAAAAGCCTCAGCAACCAAAATCCGATCAAGTCAATATGGGTGTTTATCTCTTCAATATCGAACTCCTCGATAAAGTTCTCTGGGAGGATCGCAAAAAGACCGATAGCAGCCATGATTTTGGAAAGGACATATTACCCCGCCTGGTAGCAGAGGGCTCTCGCGTGCATGCGTTTCCCTACTCTGGATACTGGGTAGATGTCGGTACAGTAAATTCTTATTGGAAAGCCCATATGGATTTGTTAGCGGAGCCGGCACCGATCGATCTCAACGATCGCTCGTGGGTGATTCACACCCGCACACAGGAACGTCCACCAGTCCGAATTTCTTCAGGAGCTCAGGTGAGCGACAGCATGATCACCGATGGTTGTGTGCTTTCTTCTGATGCGATCGTGGAGCGCAGTGTATTATCCCCCGGGGTAAGAGTCATGCCTGGTGCAATCGTGAGAGAGTCGGTGATCCTCGCCGAGGCGGTTATCCAGGCTGGGTCAAAGGTAGAACGGTCGATCATCGACAAACGAGTAAATATCGGTGAGAACGCGGTCGTGGGAGGGATTGACCTTACAGGAGATCCTGTGATCACTATGATTGGCAAGAACAGCCAACTTCCCGAAAAGCTTATTGTGGAAGCGGGAGCAGTCATCGCCACTGATGTGATCCCCTCTGATCTGTCAACGAACCTTATCCGCAGTGGAGATTACATCCTGACAAAGAGGTTGGCTTATGAAGTTTGATCGTTCATCGGGAATTCTCCTTCATCCTACCAGCTTGCCAGGACCTTTCGGGATCGGTGATTTAGGCCCTCAAGCACATCGCTGGATTGATTACCTGCACGGTGCGGGTTGTGGATTATGGCAAGTCCTTCCCCTTGGACCGACAGGCTACGGAGATTCCCCTTATCAAAGTTTTTCCTCGTTCGCTGGAAACCCATATTTGATCAGCCCTGATCTGCTACTTGAGGAAGGGCTGCTCCATTCTAATGATCTGGTAGAAACACCCACGTTTCCCTCCGAGAAAGTCGAATTTGGTAAGCTGATTCCCTGGAAAATTGGATTGCTCGATCGGGCATTTATCCAATTTCAACAAGACCCTTCCCGTAAGCTGCAAGCCGAATTTCAGGAATTTAAAGCTAAGCACACCTTTTGGCTTGATAATTTTAGCCTGTTCATGGCTTTGAAAGAGGCATATGGCGGCGGCTCATGGGTGAATTGGCCGCGACCCTTGTTAACCCGTGAACCTGGCGCGCTTGAGCAGGCCAGTGAAACTCATTCTACAGACATCCAACGCCAGGAATTTCGCCAGTTTATTTTCCACCGGCAATGGAATTCACTACACAAACATGCCAAGGATGAAAATATTCGCATCATCGGAGACATTCCCATTTTTGTGGCGCACGATAGCGCAGAGGTTTGGGCACATCCGGAGTTGTTTGCCTTAGATGATCAGGGAAACCCGGAGTTTGTGGCCGGAGTACCACCAGATTACTTTTCGAAGACTGGTCAGTTGTGGGGGAATCCATTGTACCGCTGGGAAATCCACCTGGCAGATGGCTACAGCTGGTGGTTGAAACGATTATCTGCGGTTTTGGGATTGGTAGATATTGTGCGGCTGGATCATTTCCGCGGGTTTGCTGGTCATTGGGAGGTCCCTTTCGGTGAGGAAACTGCAGTCAATGGTCGCTGGGTATCCGGTCCAGGAGAGGATTTCTTCACTGCGGTTGATAAGGCTCTGGGTGACTTGCCGATCATTGCAGAAGACCTGGGCGTGATCACACCAGATGTTATTGCCATCCGAGAGCGTTTTAATTTGCCAGGAATGCGTATTGTCCAGTTTGCCTTCCACGGAGATCCAAAGGAACCTTTTTTACCTCACAACCACGAGGAGAAAAGCGTGGTTTATACTGGAACACACGATAATGATACCGCGAAAGGTTGGTATGAGAGGGTTTCGGAGGAGGAGAAAAGCTTCTACCGGCGATACTTGAACCGTGATGGCAAGCAGGTAGCCTGGGATCTGATCCGGGCAACCTGGGGATCGGTGGCGGTATTTGCACTGGCGCCAATGCAAGATTTCCTTAGTTTAGGAAACGAAGCCCGCATGAATTACCCGGGTAATCCTAGCGGCAATTGGACCTGGCGAATGCCAGTTTCGGCTTTCAGCGAGTCATTGCAGGTACGCATCAAAGAGATCAATTTCTTGTACGATCGTAAGAACACCCCCAATTGAGCAGCCGAAAAATCTGTCGAGTAACCTGATCAATTGCGGAAGAAATATCCTCTCATTCAAGGATCTTGAATGAGCAATTTATACGAATCTTGGGGTGTGCAAGTTTAAAAAAACTCAAAAAACGCAGCTGGCGGGCGATCTTCTCCCTCCTGATAAGTCGGAGAGTTACGATTATCTCATAATCAAAAATCCCTTATAAACTAACATAACCCAAAAAACCCGCTCATCCTTCTGGCGTGGATATCACATCATTAGCCACACTTCCAAATCGGGCTACCTTAAGTTGAATGGCAATTGAGAGAGGTGAAAATTACTCATCTGCTGGCTCTGTTGAAGATTGACCAGGCTGCCAATCAGGCGCGGCGCGTTTCAGCTCCTTGGGAGAAAGTCGGTTTACCCGGCGCCAGTGCGGGCATTGAGCGTTGTAATGGTTGAGGTC
>JAUWLJ010000273.1 GCA_030613705.1 Chloroflexota bacterium | reverse complement strand
GGCAAACAAAAAGTACAGTGTGTTAATTGTAACAGCAAAGAAGTACAGCGAAGCAGCGGTCGCCTCCGAATTGCCCATTCAGAGCAAAGCCGATTGGAAAACATGGCCGATCCAGCGAATCTGGCTGGGTTAGAGGATGATCCCAAAGCGCTGGCCCGGATGATGCGCCAGATGGGCTCCGAAATGGGCGAGGATTTAGGCCCGGAATACGACGATGTTCTCGACCGGTTGGAGTCCGGTCAATCCCCGGAAGAGATCGAGGCCGCAATACCTGGTTTGGATTCAGAAGGGGGCGGGATGGGTGGTCCGGATTTACCTGATTTCTAAATCAGGGAGGAATTAAAAGGCTGGCTTCTAAGATCCTGCTGTTGTAATTAATCGGGCTTGAACAGCTTCACGAATAGCCGCCCGGATTTTCTCAGGAGACTGTCCGGCTTCGATCTTCACCCAGCGTTGCGGCTCAGATTCAGCCAAGATATGATATCCCTTGCGCACCCGCTGGTGAAACTCTAGACTGTAAGCATCTAAACGGTTCCACTCACTGCCGTCAGCTTTTCGCTGCAACCCTTCTTCAACATCCATATCGAACAATAAAGTTAAGTCTGGTTTTAAACCACCGGTTGCAAAATTGATCAGGTTCTTAATCTGGCCCAAGTCATTCTGATGCCCATACCCCTGGTATGCCATGGTGGAGTCGGCGTAGCGGTCGCTCAAGACGATGAAGCCCTTCTCCAAATTGGGTTTGATGACCTGTTCTACCAGTTGAGCTCGCGCGGCCAGGAAAAGAAGTGTTTCGCTGCGGGGATGCATGCCGGTATTTTTCAAGTCTGATAGCACCTGGCGAATCTGGTCACCGATCACGGTGCCGCCAGGCTCACGCGTGATCAATACTGAATACCCATTTTGAATGAGATAATCGGAAAGCGGGCTGATCTGGGTAGTTTTCCCGCTGCCATCCGGTCCTTCGAACGTAATGAACATGGTGTATTTAAATCTCAGTCCCTGAAAATCCGCACCCGTCGATAAGGTTCTTTCCCGTAGGAGTGAGAGGTCAGATTGGCTTGGCGGGCCATCTCGTGTTGCAGTCGGCGGATGTAAGAGAGTGCAGGCGGCAGTTCAATCCACCGTTCGCCGTTAAGAACGGCATTAATCGCACCCTCAGTCTCTTGGACGACTCGTTCGACGGTTTGTTCCTCACCAGTATCGTGTGAGAGGTTGAACAGGTCACTGAGGAATTGCTGCATTTGGTTGACAGTGTTGGAACGCAAGACATAAATTGGCATACCGCGGTTTTCCGCATCAACGATCGGCCGCTGGCGTTTGCGATAATAGGTGCGCAGAGTGACTAAAACATCTGCCTCACCAAAATCCTTCACCACCTGCACAGGCACTCCTAATCGTTTCGTAGCTTGGATTAACCGGTTGCGGGCAACCCCGTATGCGTAAATCCGCATGGTTTGCAGTGGTTGATCTGGCGATCGAACACCTGTTTCCCCCGCGTGATTGGCTATCTCCTTGGATGGCTGCCGTTGGCGTTTTGGTCCACCATTTGCCATGCGTCGGAAACCTCCTCGGGACTGCATAGACTGGCGGGTGGGCGCGGCTGGACTGCTTTTTTCAATTTGGATCTTACCGTCCGTTTCTCGGGTGCGAATTTCCGGTGGCAGGGGATAGCCGCGCAAGAGAGCGTCCACGGCTTCAGAGACATCACGATTGACCGCCAGACGGTCGCGAGTCTGGATCTCGATCAGCACATCAAATGTGGGGGGAGACCGACGCTCAAGTACAGTTTTCTGAGTGCCACGGCGACGAGCTTCTTCATCCGAGAGGGTGACCGATTCGATACCTCCAACCAGGTCGGACAGCGTCGGGTTGAGCAGCAGGTTTTCTAGCGTGTTGCCATGTGCAGTACCGATCAATTGGACACCACGCTCTGCGATAGTCCGCGCCGCGGTTGCCTCTAACTCGCGCCCAATTTCATCGATCACGATCACCTCCGGATTGTGGTTCTCGACTGCCTCGATCATTACTTCGTGCTGCAGGGAGGGGGTCCTCACCTGCATACGTCGGGCCCGACCAACTGCAGGATGAGGAACATCCCCATCGCCGCCTATCTCATTGGATGTGTCCACAATTACCACGCGTTTGATCTCCGCCAGAATCCGGGCAGCTTCCCGCAATTGAGTCGTTTTTCCAACGCCGGGTCGTCCCAGGAGCAGTAAACTTTGACCACTCTCAATCAGGTCCTTAATCAGATCGGTCGTACCGTATACGGCACGACCCACGCGGCAGGTCAATCCCACAATGTGGCCGCGTCGGTTGCGGATGGCTGAAATACGGTGCAGGGTGCGTTCAAGTCCGGCGCGATTATCGCTGTCGAATTCTCCTATGCGATCGGTGACAGAATCGATGTCAGCATGAGTGACCTCAGCCTGGCTCAAGGCCACTTCGCGATCGATGAAGCGTGCAGTTGGAACCCGTCCGAGATCCAAAATCACCTCTAACAAATTATCGCTATCATCTTCTTTGATGACAGCATGGTGGATGTGATCTGGCAGCACATCCATGAGAGCTTGTAAATCATCTGTAATACGATGTTGTGTCATAAATTATTCAATACTCTCCGATCGCATAAAGGGGGTGGTTATTTCTTGCTGTCCACCTTCCAGAGCCGGGAGGGTGAAAGAATTACTGACTTTCTTTCCAACCGCAAGATGTTTTACCATAACAGCCTGCAGTGGGCCTGCTTCTGCCCCCAAGTCTTCTAAGGAATTTTCCAGCCAGGATTGGTAGGAGCGAATGCACAGGTAAACTGGCCGCGAATGGCGGTTTGGTAGATTATGGAGCAGATCTTCTAAGCGCCCGGTCACATTTTGAGTATCAGGATGGATATATGGATGCACCCATATTCCTCTCTGCCCGTATCTAATCTCTGCAAACGCCAGCAATTCATCGTCGAGATAATAAACCAGCCCTTTCATGCTCTCTGTAGGCAGCGATTCGAATTGTTGAATCAGGGCAGGAACCAAAGAAGCGTACAATGACCGGATTGAGATGACATCTTGACTGCGAATATCTCGCCACTGAGATGGATTGGGCTTATGTTGGGTATCCTCTTGGCTCTGCCAAATACGTTGGTGGATATAAAGGGCAAAACCTGCCTGGCGTAGGTTTTCAAACGCGGCTGTCCGTTCTTCGACTTCAGCCATAAGGTGAAATGCCCCTCGTTTACCGATCTGCTTAATAATATGTGCCACAAGGGTGAGCAATGTATCATCATCGAGCGCAGCTACAGGTGCCAGGAACGAGAGATGGGCAAGTTGTTCACCTCGCCCATGGGTAACCTGACCCAGCACTGGTTCGCCGCGGTTGTCCTGCTTTGTGCACAAAAAAGTGTAGATACCAATCGCAGGAGCGAAATAAGATAGCATTGCTCCAACTGGCACAAGCATTTCGCCACGCGTCAGTACAGAAGCATTATCGAAGAATAAACCACGATGCCGATATCGCAATAATATTGGTAAATCACGCCAATCGAACTGTCTGATGACCATAAATAAAAATAGATCTTTATTGAATGCCGTTATTTGATTATTGAGCAGCTAACCTATTTACTCACTAAAGTGAGGAAGTAGCGGTGGAAGCGATCGTCTGATGTGAGTTCGGGATGAAAGGAAGTCGCCAGCAAATTTCCTTGTTGTGCGGCAACGATGCGACCATCTGGCAGAGTTGCCAGAATTTGTGCAGTCCCTCGCACGGTCTCGATTAATGGAGCGCGAATAAATACGGCGTGGAA
>JAUWLJ010000063.1 GCA_030613705.1 Chloroflexota bacterium | reverse complement strand
GGAATAAATTCAGCGAAATGGAGCTGCTGGGGCAGCATATTGGGGAGTTGAAAGAAGAGCTCCCCCATGACGGCGCGGGTAAAAAACGCCTGGATCTGCTGGTGGTGACCCACCCTCATGAAGACCATCACAAAGGGTTTGAAGAGGAGTTTTTCAATGACCTTAAGATCGAACGCATCTGGCTCAGCCCGGCTTACGATCGGCTCAATCCGAATGCCCAGGGCTTTCACTCCTTGCAGGACGCTGCCCAGCGCGGTTTGATGAGCTTGTCTGAGGTTGCATTGGGTGATATGAAAGCAGAGGTAGTAGAGCTGCTCAGCCTGACCAAGGCTGAGGCCATCGAAATGCTTTGCAACACCCTACCCCAGGTTAATGGCATCGAACCGCTGTACGTCTCCGCCGATACACCTCCGGATCAGCTCCAAATCTTCGACGACCCAGCCATTAGCATCAAGGTGCTCGGACCGATGGGCGACATCGACGCCTATTACCTGGGTGGGGACGGCCTGCAGATCTCGGGGAGTGAGTTTACCTCGCAGGGGCTCGCCGACGAATATGCGGCCCTCTTTCAACCTCCTGAAACCGAGGTAGTCCAATTTCCCAAGAACATCAGCGCTCAGGATTTCAAGCTGCTGCGCGGCCGCGTCCATCCCGACGCCCTGGCCGCAGCGGAGATCGCCGGGCATGTCGCCAACAACCTGAGCGTGGTACTGCTGCTCGAGTGGCACGGGCGGCGCCTGCTCTTCCCCGGCGATGCCGAATGGAAAAAAGCCTTCAAGGGGGAAGTGAAAGCTGGTCGCAGCAACGGCAGCTGGAACGTGATGTGGAAGGAGCGCAAAGACGGGCTTTCCCAGCCGCTGGATTTCCTCAAGATCGGCCATCACGGCAGTGAGAACGCCACCCCCTGGAAACCTCCTGATCCCGGTACGGGAGAAGAACACCCCATCAACCAGATTCTGGACCATCTGCTGCCCCTTCCCCAGGCGAACCAGGAACCAACTGCTAAAGCGGTCGCCTCCACCGAGCGCACCGCACGCTGGCCTTCCATTCCCGACCCCGAGCTGATGGTCGAGCTCGGTAAGCGGGTGGCAAACGCGCGCAGCGAATACGTTGAAGATCCACAGCGAAAGCACGTACCTGCTAACACACCCCAGCCGCAGCGCACCGATCTGGAAGCACAGGTCACGGATAAACCTAATCAACCGGTGAAATGCATCGAATTAAAGTTCCCTAAATTATAAGGAGCGAGCAATGGTGATTTAGATATATTGGGTATTTCCCTATGTTCATGTACTACTCGCTGTTTATGGTTTATGTAGGATTACTACATGGCAGTCTGCGGTATATATCAAGATGTACGAGTGTTGTGGAGTTCCTTTTCGTCGATGATCGTTATAATTACAAGTTGAATTTAAATAAATTAATGTAAATCATCCTGCAATTTATGTTGTTTAAATTTGGTAATGATATGCGCTTTCGCTTTTCAAGATTAATCTCCTTTTCTCATTAAGTTAACGAGGTTCCAACCATCGTGAGACCCAAGTATGAAAAATAAAAAACCATTACTCACCGGATCTACCCATATTTTGCCATACGAGAATTTAGATCCAAAAGAGTTTGAACGACTTTGTTTGTGGTTGGTAACACGAGAGGGCTACAAAGATGCAGAGCATTTAGGTGCTGCTGGGAGTGAAAAAGGCCGAGATATTGTTGCCCGTAAGGAAGGAAATTTGGTTGCTTTCCAATGCAAACGAGTTAGAACTTTTGGTCCTCAAGATGCGCTACAAGAAACAACAAAAGTACTTGACCTGCCTGATAATGATCGCCCCAAAGAACTGATCTTTCTTGTGACTAGCGATGTTTCAGTTACCACACGCGATAGGGCCAGAAATGCCTGCGGTGAAAAAATGATCTGCAATTTCTGGGCCAGCTCTGAATTTGATGCAAAGGTAAAAAGGTATCCTGAAATTGTGAAGGAGTTTTTTCAAATCTCTTTAGAAAGTATGTTGGTAGACGCAGGTTTACTTTCGTTAATTCAGGTATTGGGAAAACCTGAAGTTAAAGTAGCAACGACTAAATTCAAAACTGATTTCGACAGCACTTCAAATCACATTAGGATTATTCACACTTATAAACGTGTGCATGATCTTTTTCAAGAATTAGAAAACGCCAGCAATTTAATCGCACGTGAGAAAAACCGTTTGCCTAAAGATGAAACGGCATGGATCAGCATCGGGAATAATGAACCGGTGATCAAGGATGCTATAGAAGATATTATCAAGGTGGTACATCAAACTGATTATCTCTACGAGAAAGCTATATGGATCGAGAAAATTGAAATAGCAAGCAATGGATTAACTACAGCAATCCAAAAATTTGATTTCATTGAGCTTGATAAAGCTTCACGGATTCTTCATAGTGTGATAAGTACGCAACCTTCACATATAAATACAAAGTTGGTGCTCACTGCAGAGCTTTTATGTCTGGATAGAATCGCTGGCGCCATTATGTCGATCTATCAAGAAATTTCAGATTTAAATTTGGATCACAAAACAGTTGAAGATATTGGTTTGAGTGTAGATGCATTAATCAATTTGGATGGACGTTTAAAATCTCATGTTATCCATCACAATATAATGCAGGAATTTGATGGCGAATTACGATTGATGGAGGTTGAAACAACTAGAACAGAACGAATATTATCTGATAGTTCCATTCAGAGTCTAAAAATTATTAATAAAAGACTAAATGAAAATTTTCAAACTGATTGGGTTCTTAAACTTAATAGTTCTTATTCACGAATAATGGAAACTTATGAATCAAATTCTGTTTTAAAGACTATCACTTACTTTATCCGTTATCGCAGTCAAATGAGTCGATACTTTAAAGGGATTGATGATGAATTGCTAAATTTGACCGAGGAATTAAAGATTATCGGCGAAAGAATGAACTTGCTATTGGAGTATTTACAATGAAAGTAGTAGATGATGCCAACGAACGTAAGCGTTTCCCCTCTATAGACGCACTTCGTGCAGCTCATGAGGAAATGTTACAAAAAAGCAGAGTGAGTGGCGAAACACCTGAGTTTCTGGATGAAGTCAGAGAATTTGTCTCGAAAGGGACGGCGTTGGGTGCCTTGCTCTTTGACAGCGATGATCGTTGGGATGCACAAAGCAAATTGGATTATTGGACTAATATCCTTTATAGATACGATCTAGTTGAACAGGAAGCAGATCTTGAAGTGTTTAACGCCGAGCTCGCGCCCGACCTGGACCCAAAAAACTGTCCTTATGTTGGCTTAGATGCATTTAATGAACACCAATACAATCTTTTCTTTGGTAGACAAACAATAATCGAATCGTTTTTAAATCATCTTAAAACTCGTCGCATGCTTGCAGTGTTAGGTGAATCTGGTAGTGGAAAATCCTCTTTGGTGTTTGCTGGACTGCTTCCCGAATTAAAGAAGGGTGCTCTAGAGGGTAGTGATGATTGGCATTATCTAAGCCGTATTGTTCCAGGTTCCGATCCAATCAGGAGCTTAGTCGTTTGTCTTCAAATGGGAACAGATCATGATGATGATAAATGGATTGAGGATTCGCTAACTCAATTAAGGGAAGATCCTGAATATCTCCTAAAATATGTAAAATCCACATGGAATCAACCAGTAGTAATGGTCGTCGATCAATTTGAAGAAGTATTCACGCTCTGTGACAATGACCAGGACCAGCAAGCATTTGTGGACAACTTACTCTACCTGGTCAGTGCTCCTGGGGAAAACCATCGTTTGATTCTGACCATGCGAACAGATTTCGAGACAAAAATTGTCACAGTAAAGAATTTGCAAACACCCTTCGAATCTGCCACGGTACACGTGCCTCCGATGAACGCAAATGAACTGCGTCAAGCGATAGAAAAACCAGCTGATTTAGTTGGACTGGTTTTCGATAAAGGTCTGGTTGATCGATTGGTCGATGATGTGCTGGGAGAACCAGCATCTTTACCATTGCTGCAATTTTCACTCTACAAACTATGGCAATACAAAGATCGAAATCGGGTTACATGGAATGCATATAACAAATTGGGTGGGGGAGTTAATGCCTTGCAAAACTCGGCTGAAGCTTTTTATAGTAGTCTTTCTAAAGAATTGCAGGACGCTGTTGAACAGATTTTAATCCATCTCACACGCATTGATGAAAGGATGGAAGTTTACAGTAAGCGAATAAGAAGGGTAAGCCTTTTTGATGAGATAACACTAGCGTCTGATCGTGTTGATAACGCTCTTCAAATGCTTGTACAAGAACGATTGGTAAGGTTGACACATGGTACAAACCCAGAAGATGACCAAGTTGAGGTCACCCATGAAACTCTAATCCGAAACTGGCAGCGATTTATATCTTGGATTGAGGACGAAAGAGTTAAATTACGCCAAAGGCAGCGCCTTGCTGAAGCAACGGAAAGATGGCTTGATGAAGGGCGAGACAACAGTTTTTTATGGCGTGGAGTCATGTTGGATCAAGCTCTTCTATTCGAGGATGTAACCGAACTTGAAGCGAAATTTATAAAAAGGAGCGTAGATGCCCAAGAAGCCTCCAAACAACATGAACTATCACAAGCTCAAAAATTACGCCGGCTCACAATTATGCTCGCTATTGCATTAGTTCTGGCCTTAACTGCTGCAAGCATCGCGATGATTTTTTGGAATGAGGCAAATCAAAAAGCGGAATCAAGTGCTAAATTAGCTATTGAAAATCAGGCCATTGCAGAAACAAGTCAATCTGCCAGTACGGAAGCGATTGAGCTACGAATGATCGCTGAAGTAGCTAAATCTGCCGCAGACGCCGCTAGTACAGAGGCATTATTCTTGAAAGAGACTGCGGTTCACAATGAGCATGTTGCGAAAATTAATGCCCAAGAAGCTGATACACAAAAAGAAAAAGCTGAGGAACAATCCAACCTTGCTAGTTCTCGCCAGTTTGCCACTCAATCGATGGGATACTTAGAAACTCAATTAGAATTGTCGTCATTACTTGGGATTATGGCTTTTAAGCAAGCCGATACAGTTGAAGCTAAAAATGCTCTGCTTTCAATAATTCAACAGGCAATAGATCATGAATTGCAGGAATATGGTCGACCAATTCCTCCCCAATCACACGATATAGAAGAAGTTGCACTCAGTCCCAAAGGACGATTTCTGGCATGGAGCACCACAAACGGTTCAGTAGTCATTTGGGATTACGAAGAACAAAATGTGAGAAGAAGATTTACAGTTCATGATGAACCAGTAAAAGGTTTGGCCTTTAGTCCCGATGGGAAAAAACTCGCCACAGGAGATACCGCTGGGCAATTATACATTTGGGATATAGCCACTGGTAAAGGTACAAAAAAATCTGATGTGGGTTCTATTTATAGCTTGTCGTTTAGCCCAGATGGTAAAAGATTGGCTGTAGCAGTCGGAACGCAGATATCGTTATGGGATTTGAATAATTTTACGAAAATAGACCAGCTATTTCATGGGGCAGATGTTTACTCTGTTAGTTGGTCACCGGATGGGGATTTGTTAGCATCTGGTGGAGGTGACAACCTGGTAATCATTTGGGATCCTAATTCTGGGGAACCAATACTAAAATTTCCAGATCATGAAGATTCTGTTTACAGTGTAGCTTGGTCTCCAGATAGTAAGGTTTTAGCATCTGGTGGGGTGGATTCGAGTATCATGTTATGGGATATTGAGGCTGGGAAACGGGTAAACGATCCAATTGAAGTACATGGGAACAATGCAGTGAGAGGTTTAGCATTTGGTCCAAATGGAAACTACCTTGCAAGTGGCGGTGGTGATAGGAATATTAACATATTGGATGTAAATACTTTAAAAACGATTGCCCGATTAGAAGGCTATTACATTTATGGAGTGACTAGTGTGGCAATTGAATCAATTGAAGGAGATATACTCCTGGTTTCCGGCAGCTTCGATAATAGCGTAGGACTACATAAGATCACACCCCAACAACCTCTGCACGAAGAGTTATTTGTGGTTATTGGTAAAGTATTGGATTTAGTTTATAAAAACAATGATGATGTTTTAGTTTTTTCTAAGTTGAATGAAGAAGCCATCCTCCAAAGATTTGATCCAAATCCAAATGAGATATTTACAACCCCAAGTATTGGGGTAACCACTGTGGCTATAAGCCCTGATGGAGAACAATTTGCTTTCAGTGATTCAACTGGTTCAATCTACCTCTACGACCTCGAATCAAGAGAGCGAACTCATACAATAAATAATTCAACTGACATTGTTTCAAGCCTTGTTTTCAATAATTCTGGTGAGATACTAATATCAGGTCATTGTGTAAATATTGATACAGAAGCCGATCCTCTGCGCTGCTTGGAAACTGAAATCAGACGATGGAATACAACGGATGGAAGCTCAATTGGTTCACCTCTTAGAATAGAATCGGATTTTATCGACGCTTTGGCAATAAGTAATGATAAAGGATTAATCGCAACAGGTGCTCGGGATAACTCTATTGCTTTATGGAACTTAGAAAACCAAGAATTTAGAGCTCTCCCTTATTCACAAGAGTGGGGGGGAGTAACTGGATTAGCCTTTAATCCGGATGGCGATATGTTAGCATCTAGTGGTGATAATGGCTTATTACACTTATGGGATATGGAGACTCTTCAAACCTTTGGAAAGCCGATTGCTAGCCCCAAGGGTGTTGTTTCAAGTATGTATTTTAGTTCTAATGGAGATTATCTCATCACTGGAAGCGAAGACGGAACAATATCGAAATGGGATGTAAGCCCGGATTCATGGATTGAACGTGTCTGCAAATCGGCGGAACGTAATTTTACTCAGTCAGAGTGGAAATTGTTCTTCCCTGGTGAGACGTATGAAATTACCTGTGATGGATTTCCACCTGGTGATTAAATTGCCCTTATTCGAATAACCATTGCGGATAATCTATGACCCAAATTGGTACTACACTGAATCCTCCAAAATTGGAGACTGCTATCGGAAAATACCAAGAAGTGCCATCTGAATGGATGTCTGCAACTCAAGTGCGACCATTTTTCAACGAAGATCCAGCTATTATATGGTTGGAAAACCATGGTTCAAACTATGGATTTAAACCTGACGAATCACCCTATGATTTCTTGGAATTTATTGCTGAAAAAAGCAACCAGTTTGAGGACAAATGGATTAGAAAAATGGCTCCTGAAGCCAAGATAGTATGTGTAGACTCCTACGAGGGCACATTTGCAGAAAAGGTACGACAAACATTCGAATTGATGCAAAAAGGTGAACCAGTAATCGCTCAACCGGCTTTGTGGTGGGCGCCGGAGCGAATCTATGGAGTTCCCGATCTGCTGGTGCACAGCTCCTGGTTGCTGGAAAGGTTCCCCAATCTTTTAACTGAGCAAGATGCAGGTGGACCTGCTCTTAATCTAGGTCGCGCAGGGAAGAATGGTCACTATGTCGTCATGGACTTCAAGTTCACCACCAAGCTGGACAGCCGGTCTAAATCCAAAGACCTGGAGAATTACGCCGCCCAGGTGCGCATCTATTCCTACATGCTGGGACAGCTGCAAGGGTACATGCCCGGGTACGCATACCTAATCACCCGCGACCGCATCGCTGACCCGCTGTCGGTCGAGATCACCTCGCTGCTCGACCAACCACTCGACGCTGACCTGGCAGCCATGCGCGATCTGTTTCTCGATATAAAACTCAACGGCGACCAATACCGCCCCTGGGTAGATGATATCGTCTCTATCAACACTTCCCACCACGACGACCGCTGGCGCTCTGCCAAGGGCACCATCGCACGCGACTTGATTCCAGGCGGCGATGCGAGCCAGCTCTATTACGTCGGTAAATCCACCAAAGACCAGCTAGATGATTTGGGTTATCCAAACCTGGCTTCCCTGCTCGATACAAACCCAGTCGATATTCCCTTTGAAGAGGTCAAGCGCATTGGTGCCAAGACAGCGGCTCGCATGCGGGCCGTCCTGCAGGCCAACCGCTCGAAGTTTGCCATGATGCCCCCTGCTAGCGTGATCCCTCCAGAGAGACCTTATGAGTTCTTCATAGATTATGAGTACTTCACGAACGTGAATGTAGATTTCGAGGTGCAGTGGCCCAGCCTGGAAGGGGAGGAGATGATCTTCATGATCGGTTTAGGCTGGGGGGATCAAGGGGAGTGGCGCTACGAAACCTTTATCGCTGAAGCCGAAGATTTGGTCAAAGAACTCGTCATGTTCGATCGTTTTATCCAGCGCTTGGATAACTTGACCGACGGTACTCTTGCCGATGGTAATAAAACCGCACTCTACCACTGGACGAGCGCCGAGGTGTGGCAGTCAAAACGGGCAGCGGATAGGCACCAGTTCCCAGATGACCACCCAATACGCAATCTACCCTGGGTGGATTTGAATAAGGTTTTCCTGGATGGACCCGGCGCTATACCAGGTTCTTGGGACTTTGGGCTGAAATCGATGGCTAAGGCGTTGAGTGAACAAGATTCCGAATATGCAGTTCATTGGCCAGGGGAGCTCGACGAGGGTCTGCGAGTGATGGTCATGGGCTGGAAGGCTTATCAAAGTCCGACACCCTTAGAAACCTATGAGATGAAAATTATTCGCCAATACCTGGAGATTGATTGCAAAGCACTCTGGCAGATCTTACGTTGGTTGCGTTCTGATGTGACGAAATTAAAATGAAAATCTGGGACATACTTCCAGCTCTGGATTATATATGTGGTAGTGTCCTAATCTAGTCCATTTATAACAAGTTCTTATTCCTATCCATTTGTACCACGCCAATTGATTGATGGTTCTAATTCAATTTTCGAAGTTTGAACAGCAATTTGAGATTAACCTATCTTGAAAATTCTGAGTAAGATGTCATTTGTTGGAGAGCTAAAGGATCAATATCATGTTAATACTCAAAGCATTACAG
>JAUWLJ010000330.1 GCA_030613705.1 Chloroflexota bacterium | reverse complement strand
GTTGGTGCTGCCAGGAGAAATCTCGATTCCCGGGGCGGGAACGGTTTTTGATGAGCATGGGAGATGCCTGGTAGCGGAAGTCGAACAGGATATTCGTGGTCTGGCGCAGAATTTAGTCAGATTTATCCGCGAGACAAAGTGTCCCGATATTTCTTCGGAAGAAATGGCAAGGAAGGGCTTGGAATAGAAAAGCAATTTTACTTCTCATTAACGGTGCGAAAACGATAAGGAGCAGAGTATGAGTACAGATGATACCACCCGTACACGCGAATCACAATCTACGGTTCGTTATAGTCGTTTTATGAGCCTTCCCAGAACGATTGCTTTGGGAGCCAGTGTGACCATAGGTCTGGGTGTGTTTGTCTTGTTGGGGTTGGTCCTTGATATCGCCGGGACTCGCTCTCCGCTTTCGTTCGGTTTGGTTGCACTCGTATTTATTCCGGTAGTGCTGGCGTACGCAGAACGAGCCGTGGCTTTCCCTCGTGGAAGAGGGATTTTTCGGCTGGGTCGTGATAGCGATCCGACCTGGTTGGCTTATGCAGGGGATTGGATGGCGGTCGCAGGTTTTGCGGGCGTAATTGCGCTGCTTGGCTGGGGCGCAGCATACCATCTGGACCTGCTGATGCAAAGATTCTTTTCGCTATCGATCGAAGTTTTATATCTTGGAATTGGACTGGTAACCCTGGTGCTTCTCTACCGTTCTGTTAGCAGCCGCGGTACCTGGCGCACCCGTATGCGGCTGGTTTACTTCAGCGCGCCCATAATGGTGGTGATTGTTGGTCTGGGATGGTTCTCGGCAGGACAGATCCAGAGTGTACGTTTTGCTTTACGAGCGCCGGGTGATACCGTTAAGGCAGTGGCAATGCTGGGGGCAATGTTATGGGGGTTGGGTTTGATACTGAATCAACGCGATCAAACACGTAATCCGCGCAGAAATCTCCTGCCCGCTTTGTATGCAGCCCTTGTCCTTGGCAGCATCTCTGGACTGGCGGCAGCCATGGTGGCATTGAAATTGCCAGGTCTTATGCCAGGCAACCCGGTCCCATTGGCTTCTGTCGCAGTACTGGTTGGAGGTTTGTCTGAAGCCATCTACCTGATCATCGGTGTGATGGTGTGCCTCATCGCCATAGACCGTACAATCGTTAGCAGTTTGCGGTTGCTGGGTTCGATGATGCAGGAAGGCTACCTGCCGTTCGAATTGCACATTCCCCGTACTAAGATTAGCCTCAACTTCAGTCGCCTATTCCTGATAGGGCTGATATGTTTATTGGGGATGGTGTTTATGCCCTTTACCAGCCTGGTAGCTTTTACATCATTGGCATTCTTGATAACAACGATCGTAGTATTTGGTATGGATCTCTATCGACCTCGAAATGCGTTGCCTGAAGATCGAAAATTAAAAATGCCATTCCATCCGCTGATTCCGGCTCTTGCTGTTGTCGTATGCTTATATTTCTCTCTGGCTCTTCCTCGCCAGGTGTGGGTGATTGGTTTGGCCTGGGCTATCCTGGGGAGTGTGTACTTTTTTGCCTATGCTCGAAGACGCAGCATGGTAAAGCAAAGACAGACACGCGTGGTGGGAGAAGAGATACCAAAGCTGGCAGAGACACCGTCTCACATACTGGTTGATGTGTCCGGATCAACAGAGGCGATTTCATTAATTCGGGCAGGAGTACAGCTGGCGCGGGCTGGTGACGGTCAGGTGTTGGTTTTGCAGGTGATGGAGCAGCCATCGCACACGCCTGTAGATATGGAAAGAGCGCACGCCGGACGGGAATTTCAGGCGCTCAAAGCCAGGGTGAGTGAGGTTGATAACGACTCGGTACCGGTTGAAACCCTGGTTCGTCTGTCGCCCTCCAGGGCATCTGGTATCTTGGAAACGATAAGGGAGGAAAATATAGACCTGCTGTTGGGCAACTGGGCTGGCGAACAAAGATCCGGTGGGGCAGCTCTGGATGCCGAACTTAACCGGGTCGTACTTGCGGCTCCTTGTGATGTGGCGATACTGCATGGGAGGATATCCGGTCCGATCCATTCGGTCACCGTGTCCACCCGCGGTGGTCCCCACGCTGGAGAAGCGCTGAAGTTCGGACAATGGTTGACAGAAGGGGATGACGGACAGGTCATTGCTTTGAATATTGTGGGAGGCTCCCTCACCCCAGAAATAGAAGCCCAGGCGCAGGCGCAGTTGAAGCAGGCCATTTCGGATGCCGGTGATCCTGCCGCATTTGAGCCACGCGTCGCCCACGCCAGGAATGTGAAGAATGGCATCTTGAAGGAATCTCAAGAATCCGATCTGCTGCTGATGGGCGCTTCAACCCGGGGGCTGTTAGATGAGGCTATTTTTGATGGCATTCCGGTGGACGTTGCCCAGGCCAGATCCGGTCCTACATTGTTGGTGAAGCACTACGAAGGCGCAGGTCAATTCTGGCTCCGCAGGGTCTGGGAGTTCATATACAGACCGCTGCCAAACTTAACGGTTGGAGAAAGGGTAGAGGTCGAGCGTCGTATACGGCGTTCAGCCCTGGCGAGTGTGGATTATTACACCTTGATCATCCTGGCATCGGTGATCGCTATCCTGGGTTTGATCCAAAACAGTGGAGCGGTGATCATTGGCGCTATGCTGGTTGCGCCGTTGATGAGCCCTATATTGGCACTGGCATTCAGCCTGGTCCTTGGGGATGGCCGGCTGCTCGCCCAATCCGGTGAATCGACCATCAAAGGCGTTCTCGTGGCGATCGTAGTCTCCGTTGCTATGGCGTTAATCCTACCTGAGCAGCCAATCACAGCAGAGATCCTGGCGCGCACACAGCCAAACCTGTTGGACCTGGTGATAGCGCTTGCCTCAGGAGCCGCGGCAGCGTATGCGCTGGCTCGTAAGCAGCTGGCTGCGGCGCTGCCGGGCGTAGCGATCGCAGCAGCCCTGGTCCCTCCACTGGTGGTGATCGGGTTTGGATTAGGATATGGGATGTATGAG
>JAUWLJ010000250.1 GCA_030613705.1 Chloroflexota bacterium | reverse complement strand
TCCCTTCCTACGAAACTGCTTATTTCGCCAAACCCAATCCAGCCTTCTTCACAGAGATTTTATCGCGACTGGGGTGGCCTGAGGGACCAGTAGTTATGGTTGGAGATAACTTCGAACATGATATCGCTCCGGCACGTATATTGGGACTCGGCACATTTTGGATTACCAATAGTGAGCAAACATCCGCAGATAGAACCCATTCTTCAAATGGGTATGGTGATATAGACCAGCTGCTTTCCTGGATCGATTCGACTCCAAGTGAGGATCTGCTTCCCAATTACAATCGAATTGAATCTATGTTGGCGGTTTTACGCACCTCGCCAGCTGTTCTGAATGCTTTCTCCTGGGAGTTGAAAGCGTCAAACTGTGTGGAACATCCCCAACCCGGTGAATGGAGTTTCACAGAAATATTATGCCATTTGCGGGATGTAGATATGGATGTGAATCTACCTCGCATCGAAAAAGTACTCACTGGCCTCAACCCTTTCTTACCTGGTATCGATTCAGACAAATGGGCTGAAGAAAGATTATATTACTGCCAAAACGGTCTGGAAGCGCTCAAAGATTTCACCTCCTCACGAATCCAACTCCTAGATATCCTGGATGAACTCGAACCAGAAGATTGGAATCGCCCTGCCCGGCATGCCATATTCGGACCCACAAGTTTAAAGGAATTGGTTAGTATTATCGTGGGTCATGACCGACTCCATGTCCAGCAAGCTTTCAGATCTCTGGGGGAGATATCAGCAAATACAATGAGTGAATCCAGCCCTTTAAAGTAGTAATTATTTCTGGTCGAATTTTTCCATCCGCCTCCAATTTGAGAGGGAGGTGTTATAAAATCTAACTTTACTTTGTTAATGATGAGATTTGCATTTTCGCGATTGGAAATATGAGGATTAACAAATATTTTTTATTGGATGAATTGTACGCCAGAAGGAGAATAGTATGAATCAGCGCGTTGTCATCACTGGCCTTGGATGTATCAGCCCAATTGGTAACGATGTAGCAACAACATGGCAGAATCTTCTTGACAATCAGTCCGGGGTTGCACCGATCACTCATTACGACACAAGCGATTATGTATGCAAAATTGCTGCTGAAGTCAAGGAATTTGATGGTCGCTCCTTATTTGGAGCTCGAGAAGCAAGACGGATGGATCGTGGTACCCAGTTCACCCTGGCAGCTGCTCAACAAGCCATTCAAAATGCGAATTTAGAAGTAAATGAAGCTAATCGAGATCGCATAGGAGCTGTGATCGGAACAGGTATCGGCGGAATCCAATCTCTATACGATCAGTTTCAAAATTTTGTGAAACGAGGTCCCTCACGGGTGAGTCCATTCTTAGTGCCCATGATGCTTCCCGATACACCAGGAAGTACGCTCGCGATCAAATTAGGCATTAGAGGCACCAACTTTGCCGTTGTCACCGCCTGTGCTACCGGAACTAATGCAATTGGAGAGGCGAGTGAAATAATCCAACGAGGTCAAACAGATGTTATGCTGGCTGGTGGTTGTGAAGCGGCTATTGTTCCACTTTCCATGGCTGGTCTTTCAAAGATGGGAGCAATGTCAAATTTCAGTGGAGACCCAACCCGCGCCAGTCGTCCCTTCAATCTAGATCGAACCGGGTTTGTCATGGGAGAAGGTGCGGCTGTCCTGGTGCTCGAATCCTTTGAACACGCACAATCCAGAGGCGCGCAGATTCTGGCGGAATTAGTGGGCTACGGCAGCACCAATGATGCCTTTCATATCTCAGCACCAGCTGAAAATGGGGCTGGCGCGGCTCTATGTATGCACATGGCTCTCGATACTGCCAACATCGCACCGACAGATATTGACTACATCAATGCACACGGGACTGGAACGCCGCTTAATGACAAAAGTGAAACCGCTGCGATAAAAACTGTCTTTGGTGAAGGCGCCTACCAGATCCCAGTTTCTTCTACCAAGTCAATGACTGGCCATCTATTGGGGGCTGCAGGGGCACTAGAAGCCTTGTTCGCGGTCAAGGTCATCCAGGACAGCGTCATGCCGGCAACAATTAACTATGAAATCCCAGATCCCGAATGTGATTTAGATTACATCCCCAACCAATCTCGCCCCAAGCAAGTCGAATATGTCATGTCGAACTCCTTCGGATTTGGTGGTCATAACGCCGCAGTTATTCTAAAAAAATATGAAAAGGCGAATTTATGAGTCCCCGCTTTGCACATATCACCGGTTGGGGAATGGCAGTTCCAGATAAGATCCTCACGAATGACGATCTGGCGAAAATGGTAGACACAAATGATGAATGGATCGTCTCGCGGACTGGTATACGCGAACGGCGAATTGCAGGTTCTGATCAATCAACCGCTTCTCTTGCTTCAGATGCAGCCATGCGCGCATTGGAGGTCGCCAATGTCCATCCCGGTGACCTCGATATGATTATTCTTTCCACATGTTCACCGGAGTATGTTTTTCCTGCAACCGCCTGTTTGGTACAAGATCAAATCGGCGCGGGAAAAGCTGGCGCGTTTGACCTGCTCGCGGCCTGCACCGGGTTTGTGTATGCATTAAACCTGGGTTCACAAGCCATTAAATCTAACGGCGCGGAAAACGTCCTGATCATTGGGTCAGAAACCCTCTCCAGAGCAGTAAATTGGAAAGACCGCAATACCTGTATATTGTTTGGAGATGGAGCCGGAGCCTTTGTTTTGCAAGCCAGTGATGAACCAGGTGGGATTCTCTCCACGGTGATGCGCTCGGATGGCTCGGGTGCAGATCTGCTCTCCGTTCCTGGAGGTGGTAGTCGTCACCCTACCAGCATGCAAACCCTTTATGATGGTCTCCATTACATTCAAATGAATGGTCGCGAAGTTTTTCGCTTCGCCACCCGGGTCATGGCTGAGGCAACCCAACAAACCGTTGAATCTGCCCAATTGACTATGGATGACATCCAGCTGCTCATTCCCCATCAAGCCAATCAACGCATCATTGAGGCTGCTGCGCGCAGGTTAAATTACCCCATGGAACAGGTCATGGTAAATGTGGATCGATATGGGAACACTTCCACGGCCTCAATCCCCATCGCCACCGTTGAAGCCTTCGAGCAAGGACGCTTGAAACCAGGCGACAACACGGTCATGGTGGCTTTCGGCTCCGGTTTGACCTGGGGGGCAGCTTTAGTCCAATGGTCTGGCCCCCTACCTTTCAAGCGCAAGGTAAGCCCACGCAAGGTCCGCTGGTTTGCTCGGACAAGGTCATTACTAGCCCGACTGCGACGACGAATCGAAGGTCTTTTATGGGGCAGTGGGTGAATTATGCAAGTTCCGGAGCAGGATTTTGATGAGGGTACACTCTGCTGTACCCTCATTTTCGTCTATTTAACTGAAAAAATCTTGAAAACTGGCCCAAATGCTTCCAATTATCGAACATTCAGCTGCTAAAATGGGAATTGTTAGAACGACGTTAGAATTTTGATAATTAGGTAATTCCGATATACCTGTCAACGTCAGAGGTTGGTATAATGATATTGAAATCTGCGGTCTGTCAACAATTTTGGAGGTATATGTGAATCCGACCCGCAACCGTTCATCAATTATTTACCTGTTGTTATTTGTTGCCATCATTGTCATGGTGGTTTATCAATTCCAACAGCAGGCTACTACTCAAGAAACTTTGACGATAAATGAATTAGCTGCTGATATACAAAATGGTAAAGTAAATCGCGTCATTGAAGATGATAATCTACTCCGCGTGACCTATGCAGATGGTACTGAAAGAGAAGCACAAAAAGAGTCCGATGCCACCTTTATTCAACAGTTAAAAGAGCTCGGTGTTACTACCACAGCGCTCTCCCCAGAAAGAATCAAATTTGAGGTCAAGCCACCCAGCGCATGGTTAGGCATCGCCACCGCCCTGGGCTATTTTATCCCCTTTATCCTGTTAGCTGGTGTGTTCTGGTTTGTCTTCCGCCAGGCGCAGGGGAGCAACAACGCCGCGATGTCATTTGGGAAATCTCGAGCCCGCATGTTCACAGGCGATCACCCGACTGTTACATTTGAAGATATAGCTGGTATCGAAGAAGCAAAAGAAGAATTGTATGAAGTAGTTGAATTTTTAAAAGAACCGGAAAAATTCATCTCGCTCGGCGC
>JAUWLJ010000345.1 GCA_030613705.1 Chloroflexota bacterium | reverse complement strand
GTTAAACTAATTTTTGTGTACTTCTTCATAGGTTTCAGCTCCAACAGAGAGATATTTTTATTCATAAGCCAGCACCTCGCGGATCGTCAGACGCGCCGCGTTGCGAGCCGGCAAAACGCTTGCCAAAACAGCCAGCATCATCACCACACCCAACCAAATGAAAATACCCTGTGCAGTAAAAGCCAGCGGTATCGGCGCATTGATCATCGCCTCGCTAATGATCCTCAGCAGCAGGTAGCTAATTGGAAAAGAGGACAACACCGCGAAGACCCAACTGATCAAACCGATTAACATGCCTTCCACGATCACCGAATTGATGATCTTTGAATCAACGGCTCCAATGGCGCGCATGACACCGATCTCACGCGTGCGCTCCAGCACATTCATTCCCATGGTACCGGTCAACCCGATGCTGCCGACCAAGGCTGTCAGCAGAGCCATGATCAGCAAAAACGCGATCAGAATATTGATCGACTCTGAAGCATCGCGCATAGTGGCCAGCCCAGCCTCCGCCTGGCTGACCTTATAGCCGCGCGAGCGCAAATACCGGTCAAGAGCACTGCCAACCTCTTCCTGCCGCTCAAAACTATGCTCATCCGTGACCACCCGGTAAGAAAACGAGCGGTTGGTCAAGCCCGTAATTTCAGAAATAATATCGTAATCGGCATACCCCAGGATGCTATCCATCATGCTGGTGAAGCGAAAAACCCCAACCACAGTCCAGGCTTCCTCCCGCTTTCCCTGCACTTCCAGGCGCAAGGTATCCCCCGGTAACAATTCTGGATAAACATCCCAAATGCCGTCTGAGACCACCAGGGCATTGGCTTCACCTGGGTAAATCCAGCGACCTACGACCAGGTCGGGATCGACCAAAGGGCTATCGGCAGGAGGTGCCAGAATTTGGATATCTTCAACCACGCTATCGTCAGCACCTAAAATCTCAGCGTTGGCAGCTGACCAGCCTTCAATATCTACCACACCAGGCACCTGGAATACTTCCTGTTCCACCTTGGAAATCCGGTAAGGACGCTCGAAATTCAAAGTCACATCGGCGATGAAAAGGTCGCCCAACGAATCTATCCACTGCACCATCGAAGCTCTCACATTAAATACCGCGATAAAGATCGCACCTGCCACGATCAAGGTGAATAATGTAAGCAATAAGCGCCCCTTGCGCCGGAAGGTATTGCGAATGGAAAGCAGCACGGGCCGCGAAAGCCAGGGCACGCGTCCTGCCAGGCGATCCAGCCAGCCAATACTGGATTGTTGGGTCCCAGCATGGTCGCCGCTTATCGCCCGGCGCACCTTGGTTTTGGAACCGGAGTTCACCGGCAAAAAACCGGCTACCAGAGGTACGATCAGGGCGATGGAAACCTGGACAAGGACCGCCGTCGTCACGAAGCGGAAGCCCTGCAAATTAATATTTCCTTGATCAGCAATAAACTCTGCCAGAGCATATCCCGCCAGCGCTCCCAATGGCACTGCAAGCAGCGAGGCGATCACGCCAAAAGAGAGTATCAGTACCAGGTACATCCCTAAGATCTGGAAACTACGTGCCCCCACCAGCTTCATCACCCCAATTTGGCGTAAGTGCTGGGTGAGTAAAGCATTGAGCGTGTTGGCGATCAACGAGCTGCTTAAGAGCACCATCAATATTCCCAATGCACCCAGAACCCCCAGAATTGCCAGGATCAGGGACGACATGGGATGCTCATTGGTTTTGCCAAGGAACGTACGATATACCCCGCGGCCGCTCTTTTCAATTTTATCTTCAACCGCTTCGGAGACCTCCTCCAGTCTGTCCTCATTATCTGAATCGCCACTTACCCTGACTAACAACCGGTTGTGAACTTCTGGCTGACCCAGCCAATTCAGGGTATCCATGGAGATGTATCCAGTGGGTAAAGCCATAAAATCGGCTCTTCCAGAAGATTGTTCTGTCACGATACCCACCACCGGCAAAGTGCGGATGGTGCCGTCTGGCAAGCGGACCTGGAGCATATCGTCCATCTGGATGCCCGAGTCATTAAAATTACCCCGGGTGATGAGTATCTCACGCTCACCTGGGACCTGGACACCTTCAACAGGATCCCGCAGGTGAATATCTGCATCCTGGTAGTCCTTGATAGCCACCAGATCGATACTCAGCCAGGTTTCACCGTCGCGACTGACGCTCATATCCACGATATGGCGTCCTTCGGCATCCATCACTCCGGGGACATTCTTTATCGAACGGAGGAAGTTCTCATCAAAGGAATCAGTCCAAATCTCGATATTTGCCGGTTGCGAGGAGGCGTAGCTGACGTTCATATCCTCAGAAAGGATAATGTAGGCACTGGCGATCGTACCAATGGTGAACACCCCTACAGCAATTGAGGCGACCACCAGCAAGGTGCGCATCTTGTTATCCCACAAATCGGTGAGCACCTTACGCCAGCGCGGTCTTAGCAGGTTTGACTGAGTCTTCATTCTTCTCTGCATCCCTCGCTCTGCGATAGGTTCTCTTCCAGGCGGGCTTGAGCCACTTCAGCAAGGGCTCGCTCGGTGGGTGGTGATCCACGCAATAATTGGGTAAATTGTTCCCTTTCGAGCAAAGCCAGTTCGACCGGGCCATTCTTCCCAGCGCGCACGCTGGCGACCGAATTTCTTCC
>JAUWLJ010000033.1 GCA_030613705.1 Chloroflexota bacterium | reverse complement strand
GAAAGAATATAAAGTATTAGTTGCAGTTCATCCAGAAGAAGAGCAATTGACAACCTGGCGACGTGGAGTTGTTCTGAAAGATGGCTACCGCACTGCACCAGCAACTGTTCGACTGGCAGGCTTTAAAGGCAAGGGAGCCTGGTTGAGAGTCATTATGGGTGAAGGAAGAAAACGTCAGATACGCGAGATTGGATCTCGCATCGGATTACCAGTGGTAAAGATCATTCGTGTACGGATTGCCACTTTGCAGCTAGGAACGCTCAAACCAGGTCAATCGCGAAAATTAACTGACAAAGAGATTGAAAATCTTAAAAAGAAAAAGTGATCAATTCATTTGAGAAGCGTTTAACGTCAGTCGTGCCGATATCATCAATCCTTGGTGGATATTATTACGCGCAGGAATACCGGGTCATCCTGATGAAGAACAACTTGAGGCCTGGCGGCGTGGGGTGGTTCTGGAGGATGGAATCCACACTGCACCGGCAAAAGTTCGTTTGGAAAAATTCAATGGCAAGGGGGCCTGGTTGAGAGTCATCATGCGAGAGGGAGGTAAGCGCCAGATACGGGAAATCGGCTCGCACCCCGGTCTTCCAGTCGTCAAGAGCATCCGTATCCGCATCAGCAGTCTGCAGCTTGGCTTTCTGCAACCCCGCCGATGGCGAAAATTGGATCCAAATAAGACTAAAGCCCTCCAAGGAACATAATTGTTCCTCGTTAAGCCGCTAATACGAGTTATCATACTGGCTGAATCTTAATTAATCCTAACCTTAAGATGTTACACTGGGAACCATATGGAATTCACTGAAGAAACTCATCTTGAAGAACAAGAAAGCTGGTTAGATCGCCCCCTTCTGGGGAGTGTCACTGTTAAATGGACCGTAGCGATCTTCATCGGGATCGTATTGATCGCGGTTATCTCTAGATCCTACATGCTCGGTACTCGTGTAGTGAGTCACGATGAGACTTCGCATGTTTACTTCTCATGGCTGCTCGATCAAGGTCGCGGTTATTCGCACGATCCTGTCACCCATGGTCCTTTGCAATTCATTCTCATCGCCTTCTCCTATTTCATATTCGGAGATAGCGACTTCAGCGCTCGTCTGCCGCATGCGATTGCCAGCATCTTGACAGTCTTGTTCCTGTGGAATTACCGCAGATATTTAGGAAAGGTTGGCTGGCTCGTCGCAGCAGTTCTTATGGTGATATCGCCTTATATGCTTTACTATGGGCGCTATGCACGAAATGAATCCCTGGTGATTTTGTTTGGCCTGGTCTCAATATGGGCGGTTCTCAGGTATTTAGAAACAGGGGCTGCACGTTATCTATTTTGGTTAACCGCTGCCACGGCTCTCCATTTCACCACCAAAGAGACAGCCTATATTTACACGGCTCAATTAATAATATTTTTGGCGATATACTTGCTCGCCAAGATTTATCAAGCCACCTGGTCTCGGCCTGAACAGCGGAATCGCTTCCTGGCAGCTGTATTGCTGGCAATGCTAGCTTTTGCCTTTGCAGGAGGCTGGTTGTTATTAGGCAGGGAAGGGGTACCCGCCACACCGGTTGAGACTGCTGCGCCGGCGATACCAGGTGAAACTCCCCCCACGACAGGTCTTGCAATCCCTCTACCGGTTCTCCTGGTCGCCCTGGTTGGGATCATCAGCCTGCTGGTGGCGATTTTTTTCATCATCCGTGGTTACGGATTAGCAAAATTACGGACAGAGAACTCCTTCGGATTGCTGATTTTACTCGTCACTCTGGTCCTGCCGATGCTGGCCCCATTTCCGATCAAACTGCTCGGATGGGATCCACTAGATTATTCAAGTATTGGCATGTGGCGTACGGCACTCTTTTTGATCCCTTTAGGGATTCTGGCTATCCTGGTGGGGATTTGGTGGAACGCGCGTGTCTGGTTGTTAAATGCCGCCTTATTCTATGCGATTTACACAGTTTTTTATACGACCTTATTCACCAATGGCACCGGTTTTTTCACTGGTATGGTAGGGTCCCTCGGATACTGGATAGCGCAGCAAGCTGTCGAACGCGGCAATCAGCCCTGGTATTATTACGCCTTTCTCCAAATCCCGATTTATGAATATCTACCCGCTTTAGGCAGTCTGCTTGCCTTGGGATTGGCTACTTTTGGGAAAAATGTATTTCCGGATGAGAAGACTGCTTCAGATGATGATGAGGTGACGAAACCCAATCCACAACGCCTGGCAATCACCCTTCTAGGCTTTTGGGGCATCACCAGCCTGTTTGCCTACACTTACGCTGGGGAGAAGAGGCCGTGGTTAACGGTTCATATCGCGTTTCCGATGATTTTATTATCTGGCTGGGCAATTGGTTATTTAATTGAAACTACTGATTGGTCAGAGCTGCGCGCCAAGCGGGGAATCTTAGTCGTCATCCTTTTAGTGGTCTTCATCACCAGTTTGGCTGGTTTGTTAGGCTCTCTATTTGGTCCCAATCCCCCCTTCCAGGGAAAGGAATTAGCCCAACTCCAGGCTACCAGCACCTTCTTGCTAGCCTTCATTATGACAGGTGCGAGTGGAGTGGCAATTGGATATCTAATGAAATCATGGTCACCGGGGCAGATCACACGCCTAGCTGGTTTAACTTTCCTGGGATTGATGGCCCTGCTGACTGTCCGGACTGCCTATACAGCTTCTTTTATCAACTATGATTTTGCCAATGAATACCTTGTCTATGCGCATGCGGGACAGGGTCCGAAGCAAATTATGTCTCAGATAGATGAAATCTCCCGCCGCACTACCAACGGTCAAGAGCTGGAAGTTGCCTACGACAATAAATCGACTTACCCATTTTGGTGGTACTTGCGAAATTATCCGAATACAAAATTTTTCGCGGAAAATCCCACCCGAGACTTGCGTGATTCACCTGTGATCATTGTCGGCAGCGAAAACTATGGCAAGATAGAACCTATCGTCGGTCAGGCTTTCGATAGCTTTGAATATACCCGCATGTGGTGGCCCAATCAGGATTATTACAACCTGACATGGGAGCGGATCAGAAATGCAATAACCAATCCAGCAATGCGTTCGGCCTTATTCCAAATCTGGTTGAACCGCGATTTCACCGAATACGGTCAGGTTGTCGATCGAGACATGAGCCTCCCCAATTGGCAGCCCGCAGAAATGATGAAGTTGTACATACGCAAGGACATTACCTCCCAGATCTGGAATTATGGTGTGGGTCCCAGTACAGAGGAGATCGTTGCCGATCCATACGAAGGCAAAGAAGAGACTCTCAATGCTGATCTGGTCTTTGGGACTGCGGGATCGGAACCCGGTCAATTCCAGCGACCGCGCGGGATTGCCATCGCAGCGGATGGAACCCTGTATATTGCTGACACCGAAAATCACCGCATCCAGCATCTTGATCAAGATGGAACCCCTCTCCATGTTTGGGGCAGCTTTGCTGACCTTGCTCAAGGGGCAGCTCCCGGTGGTACATTTTACGAGCCTTGGGGAATAGCAGTCGCACCAGATGGATCGGTATATGTTGCTGATACCTGGAACCACCGGATCCAGAAATTCTCCCCGGAAGGCGAATTTCTCACCACGTGGGGTTATTTCGGACAAGCCGAGAGTTCTGATGCTTTCTGGGGACCACGAGATGTGGTTGTCGATCAAGAAGGTCGAGTCATTGTCAGCGACACTGGGAACAAGCGGATTGCGATCTTCGGACCGGATGGAGAGTTCATAGCTGAATTTGGTGAAGAAGGATTTGCCTCAGGCCAATTTAACGAACCAGTTGGTCTGGCACTGGACACTGATGGCATCCTTTATGTCGCGGACACCTGGAATCAACGCATTCAATCATTTAGTCCGGATGATCTTGGCAGCTTCCAACCGTTGAATTCTTGGGATGTTTTCGGCTGGTATGGTCAATCCCTGGATAATAAACCCTTTCTGGCTGCTGATGACCAAGTCCATCTCTTTGCAGCGGATCCCGAAGGTGTCCGGGTACTCGAATTCACAGGCGATGGCGAGATCGTTCGGTACTGGGGGGACTACAGCGAAGGGAATGATGGTTTTAGCCTGGTCGGTGCGATCGCGGTGGATGCCCAGGGAGATATATGGGTAACAGATGCTGGAAACAGCCGCGTAATGCACTTCAGCTTGCCGTAAATTGTGGGTGGTATAATCCCGGAGCATTTCTAAACGGCTCGCGTACCAAAATCTTTATAGGGGAGTCTTTCTGAATGAAATTACACGAGTATCAATCAAAGCAGATTTTCTCAAATTATGGGATCCCCATCCCCTCTGGACGTGTCGCTGCAAATGCAGCTGATGCGAAACATATTGCCGAAGAATTGGGTGGTCATGTGGTAATTAAATCTCAGATCCTGGTTGGTGGACGTGGGAAAGCAGGCGGTATCCGCTTGGCAAAAAGTCCACAGCAAGCTGAAGATTTGGCCACTCAAATCCTGGGGATGGAAATTAAAGGATTACCTGTGCGCAAGATCTTAGTCGATGAAGCAGCAAGTATTGAAACCGAGATTTATCTTGGGATTACCAATGACCGGTCAGAACGAAAACCAGTTATGATGGCTTCTTCTGCGGGTGGGGTTGAAATTGAACAAGTTGCCAAGGAGACTCCGGATAAAATCGTCAAAGTTCATATTGATCCTTTGCTGGGATTACGTGATTATCAGGCTCGAGATATGGCTGCTGGCATCGACTTACCCCGTAAACACTGGCAAACTTTTGGCCAAATCGGGCGAGGCCTCTGGCGAGCATACATCAGAAGTGATGCAACCTTAGCGGAGATTAATCCCTTGGTGATTACCTCCCAGAATCGGCTCCTGGCAGTGGACGGCAAGATGGTGCTCGACGACAATGCCCTTTTCAGACATCCGGATTTAGCTGAGATGCGTGATGTCGATGTTGAACCCGAAGCCGAAACGGAGGCCAGAAAATATAGCCTGTCATTCATTAAGTTGGATGGCTACATCGGCTGCATGGTTAACGGGGCTGGTTTAGCAATGGCAACCATGGATATTATCAAGCTGCATGGCGGGAAACCTGCAAATTTTCTAGACATCGGAGGTGGAGCAAGTTCGGAAAAAGTGGCAGCTGCCTTGCGGATAATTCTCTCTGATGCAAATGTGAAGGCAGTTCTATTCAATATTTTTGGTGGAATCACTCGGGGCGATGAAGTTGCCCGGGGTATCCTGGCAGCCCTCCAAGAAGTCAAAACCGATGTTCCCATGATTACTCGCCTAGTCGGTACAAATGCTGAGGAAGGGCGGCAGATTCTCTCTGAGGCAAACATGATCACTGCCGAAACTTTGGTCGATGCTGCTAAGAAAGCCATCAGCGCTGCTCAGGGAGGTGAGCAAGTATGAGCATACTCGTAGACAAGAATACGCGCTTACTCGTTCAAGGTATCACGGGAAACGAAGGGCTATTTCATACCCAACATATGCTCGCTTATGGAACCAATGTTGTCGCCGGGGTTACCCCCGGCAAAGGTGGTGAATGGGTTCTCGAAGGAAAGGTACCAGTCTTTGATTCTGTCCGCATCGCACATGAAGCGACGGGAGTAAATACCAGTGTAATCTTCGTTCCCGCCCGGTTTGCCGCGGACGCAATTTACGAAGCAGCTGATGCAGGGATTCTATTGATCGTTTGTATCACTGAGGGCATCCCAATCCAGGATATGATGCGAGTGCGCAATTATCTGGATCAAAAAGGCATTCGCCTGGTTGGTCCGAATTGTCCAGGATTGCTCACTCCCGGAGAAGCCAAGGTAGGCATTATCCCTGGTGATATTTCAATGCCCGGGAACATTGGTGTGGTTTCCCGCTCTGGAACATTGACTTACGAAGTCCTGTACGCATTAAAGCTGGTTGGGCTGGGTACAACCACATGTATCGGGATCGGTGGAGCCCCAGTCAACGGCACCAGCTTCATCGATGTCCTTGGAATGTTTGAGGCCGATCCACATACAGACAAAATTGTCTTGATCGGCGAAATCGGTGGAACAGATGAAGAGAAGGCAGCTGAATTCATTGCTGATCATCTCACAAAACCTGTCACCGCATTCATTGCAGGTCAGACCGCTCCACCAGGGAAACGTATGGGACACGCGGGAGCCATAGTCGAAAGCGGCTCAGGAACTGCGGCTGATAAGATCAAAGCTTTGCAGGATGTCGGTGTACAGGTCGCCTCCCATCCCGAGGAAATCGCCGAACTGCTAGCATAGTTTTGGATAAAAGAAAATCCTGGAGTGTAATTCTCCAGGACGAAAAGAAAACCTGCTGGATCTGTGATCCAATCGATCACAGATCCGACTCATTTAATTCGTAATTCTCGGAAGCCTGATTAATCTACACGTGAGACAGTAATGGTTAGTCTTACAAAACCCCCCAACTTATTGTATTGCATATTGATCGCCAACCGGTCTCCAGTGGTATTTTCTCGCAGCATCGTACCGATAGAGCCAATCGCATTATCCGGTGGTCCTGCCAATTCCCATTCAAATTTAGGAAGCTCTTCCTGATAAAATGCAACTACTTCTTCAATAGAAGCATCGACCTGGTAAAGGACATTCTTGCCTGACCGAGTAACCTGAAGCTGGTAGGCTCCATCCATCACTGGAACGTCATCCGGGACACTACCTGAATCTTCAACAACGGGTGGAGGTTCTTCACCTGAATCGGGGTCAGCAGTTGGTTTTGCTGTTGCTTGTACTTCGGGGGTACCTCCACCAGCGATTACACCATTATATTCATCCACCGAGATTCTACTCGGAGAACAAGCAGAAATAATCAATAATAATGCAGTAATCAGAATCGCCAGATCGAATAATTTGACCTTCTTCATCCCTATCGCCTCCTTCGTCAACACCCATTGTTTCCCAAATCAACACAAGTTTTCCCAACTATAATTAGGATACTTACGGTTGTCAATCAGATTCAATTAAAAGAAGTTAATGAAATAATAGGCGCGGATTTGACCGCGCCTATTAAGGAATGTAATCGATACGCTAACTTAACATTTGATCGTCAATGTATTTGACCACATTTCCAACAGTGGTGATATTCTGCGCATCTTCATCTGAGATCTCCCCACCAAATTTGTCCTCAAAAGCCATGATCAATTCAACCAGATCGAGTGAATCTGCTTCGAGATCCTCACGAAACTTCGCTTCTGGTGTAATCTTACTTTCATCTACGTTCAGTAAATCTACAATGATTTCCTTGACTTGCTCAAAGGTGTCTGCCATTGAAAAACCTCCTTGTAATTGATTTCAGTAATTGTATCCTCGCCGTCAAATATGTCAAGTCCTAATAGACCTTCAGGGCGGGCAATGATCGATAATGTTGACAGGCATGATTCCGACTGGTAAGATACACTCAATTGACTGGAACACCGCTTAATGCCAAAAGTTACGCTAACCAGCTCCCGAAAAGCTGATCACATTCGGATAAATTTGGACGAAGACGTCAAGTCTGGTCTCACTTCAGGGTTGGAACGTTATCACTTCACACATCAAGCCCTTCCTGAGCTCAATCTGGAAGAAGTTGATCTGAGCTTGCAAGTTTTTGAGCGCAGTCTGAGAGCTCCGCTCCTGATCTCATCCATGACCGGGGGGACTGAACAAGCTGGAAAGATCAATCGCAGATTAGCTGAAGCTGCCCAAGAAACCGGTATTGCCATGGGGCTTGGCTCACAACGAGCGGCGATTGAAAACCCAGATCTACATTCCACTTTCCAGGTTCGCCAATCTGCACCAGATATATTGCTTTTTGCCAATCTGGGAGCCATCCAGCTAAATTACGGCTATGGCGTAGAACAATGCCAACAGGCAGTGGAAATGATCGCTGCAGATGCCTTGATTCTACATCTCAATCCTTTGCAAGAGGCGGTTCAACCAGAAGGGGACACACGATTTGCAGGCCTGCTCGCCAAAATTGAAGCAATTTGCCAAGAGTTACCGGTACCCGTTATCGTTAAGGAAGTTGGTTGGGGTTTCTCTGAAAATACTGCCCGTCAATTAGCTGAAGCTGGCGTATCCGCAATCGATGTTGCCGGCGCTGGAGGAACTTCCTGGACCCAGGTTGAAATGCACCGGGCAGAAAACCAGGATCAGGCTCGCTTGGCTGCTGCTTTTATTGATTGGGGAATACCGACTTCTCAGGCGATATTAAACATTCGCGCAGGCGCGCCCCAAATGACAATTTTTGCCTCAGGAGGTCTGCGAAATGGGATCGACATCGCCAAGTGTGTCGCGCTCGGAGCATCCTTGGGTGGTATGGCAAGCCCATACTTGAAAGCTGCCGATCGTTCATTGGACAGCACTATTGAAACCATTCGTTTGATCCAACGCCAGATCCAAGTCGCGATGTTTGCCTCCGGTGTTGGCAACATTGATCAACTGCAAATAACCCCCCTTATCAAGTCCTAAAATAATTTGTTCCCAACCCGATAATTCATGAAAAATGATCTAAACATCCAGGAATTGCTTGATGTAATTGAAATCGAGCTTCACAAATCGCTAGATGATCATAGCGAAGCTGAGTTGAGGCAGTATTACTCTATGCTGACCTACCACCTTGGTTGGGAAGGAGAAGATGCCGGGCCAGAGGCGCGCGGGAAGCGGGTGCGCCCATTATTGTTGCTCTTATCCTGTGCCGCAGCAGGTGGAGATTGGAAAACCGCTCTCCCCGCAGCTGCCGCGGTAGAACTGATCCACAATTTCTCGCTCATCCATGATGATATCCAGGATAACAGCCCTATCCGCCGCGGCCGGGAAACTGTTTGGAAACGCTGGGGAGTCGCTCAAGCGATTAATGCCGGTGATGCCATGTTCACCCTCGCCCACCTGTCCTTGCTACGCTTGGAAAAAACTAGCTCCCCCACGATTACGACTCAGGCAGCAAATACGCTGCAGTTAGCGTGCTTGCAGCTCACTAAGGGACAATACCTCGATTTAGAATTTGAATCACAAGCTCAACTATCTATGAAAGCTTATTGGCAAATGGTCGGTGGGAAAACGGCAGCTCTTTTAGGAGCCTGTACAGAGTTGGGGGCGATTGTAGCGAACACAACCCAATCTCGCCGCGAATCTTTTCGAGATTTCGGCTATCGTCTCGGTTTGGCTTTCCAAGCTGAAGATGACATCTTAGGAATCTGGGGTGACGCAGCCCTGACTGGTAAATCTAACGAAAGCGATCTGGTCGCTGGAAAGAAATCCTTGCCAGTAATCTATGGTCTTGAGCAAGATGGTTCTTTTGCAGCCCGGTGGGCTCAAGGTCCGATCCAACCCCAAGAAACGAAAGACCTAGCCGACCAGCTGGTAAATGAAGGTGCGCGAACGTATACCCAGGAATCTGCCAGCCAGATGACCGAGCAAGCTCTGCAATCACTCTCAGAAGCCAATCCACAAGGACAAGCTGGCGAAATTCTCATTTCTCTCGCAAAGCGCTTATTGCACCGCGAAGTTTAGACGCATTCAAATAAAACGTAGAAAAACCTGATTCCCCAATAATCGCCCGCGAGGGGTGAGCCTTAAATGATCATTGGTCATTCGATCCCATTCCAGCAACCCTACTTCTATTAAATCATCTATCTGCGTGTCAAATACATCTTCGAGTGTAGTACCAAAACGAGCCTGGAATTCTTTTTGTGAAATTCCCTCCTCAGTCAGGCGTAATCCCATCATCATCGTTTCTTTGATCTCTTCACTTCGATCGATGGTCACTACAGAAGCGGTCGCTGGAGTCTTCGGAAACGAAAGATTATTTTGATTGTCCTTTTCATCCCAGGTAAGTAATTTCTGGGTATATACCCTTGGAGAGCGCACATTGGCCGTGCGTTTTCCATCGGCATACCCATGGGCACCCGCTCCTAAACCAAAATAGGGGAAATTCCGCCAGTACTGCAAATTGTGCTGGCAGGTTAACAAACCATTCACCTCGTCTCTTCTAGCCCAATTTGAAATCTCATATTGTTCGAAACCACGCTCGTTCAAGAATTCTGAAGCCCATTCATACATCTCGGCGGACAGATCTTGATCTGGCTCCGACAACAAACCCCTGGTTACCCAATTTTCAAGGGGTGTACCCGGCTCAATGGTGAGCGAATATAACGAGAGATGATCCGGTCCGAGTGATAGACCAAGTTCGAGACTCAATTGCCAGCTCTCCAATGTCTGATAAGGGATTCCGAAGATCAAGTCAAGGTTATAATTCTTAAATCCAGCCTTTCTAACCAGACTGACAGCGTTTGCGATCTGATGAAATTCATGCTGGCGTTCCAACAGCAGCAGTTCACCAGGGTTGGCAGATTGCATCCCCAAACTAATACGGTTTATCCCCAACTCGTACAACGATTTTAAGTAATCATATGTTAGCCGTCCAGGATTGGCTTCCATTGTGATTTCAATCCCCTCAAGGATATTGAAATCCTGGTATAGCTGATTAATTATCTTCTCTATTTCACCTGCAGGGAGGATAGAAGGTGTACCACCCCCAAGGAATATTGTGTGAATTGGTGGTTTACGTCCACAATTCTCAGCAAGATACCGAATTTCATGACAAAGAGCCTGAACGTAGGCCGGGATCAAGTCATCAAGGCCAGCATAAGTATTAAAATCACAATAACCACAACGATGACGGCAGAAGGGGATGTGGAGATAGACACTATGGGGTTGCATCTCCGCCGCAGTATACCACGCCCATATATCATATCCATTCGCTAGAGTTTTTAGAGCAATTTGTGATTGAAGTTAAGAATTTACTTGCTCAATGAGAATTTTTGCACAAAGGAAATAAAAGGCTGGTATAATCCCCGCTGCCAGGGAAATCCTGGCATAATACTGCCTATGACATCTGAAACCCCATCTAAACCGACAAAATTATGTCCCACATGCGGTACTAGGGTCAGCGAGGACGCATCTCGTTGCCTGGTATGCGGCAGTGATTTATCCGGTACCGAAAAACCCGCACACAAGTCAAAAACGGTGCAGGGTAGTCGCATGCCCCAGATCACGTTGAGCCTACCCATCGCATTGATTTTGCTTGCACTATTTCTCGGGATTGGAGCTGTATTGGTTTATTTTGCACTCCAAGAAACCGGTCGCGTTGTTGAACCAACCGCGATTCCCACCGCCACAGCTACGGTAACGCTCACCATTACCCCTACGCCTGAGACACCAATTCCAACAGATATACCATTACCAACACCCACTCCCTTGTCATACACCGTGCAGGCTGGAGATACATGTGCTGGAATCGCCTTTACTTTTGGAGTCTCAATTCAAAGCATAGTGCTGCTCAACAATTTACCCGCCGATTGTACGCTGGTTGAAAGTCAGCAATTGCTCATCCCTCAACCAACACCGACCCCTACTGCTTTAGCTACCTCAACTCTAAGTGCAGCCGATGCCACCGAGCAAGCCTGTGAGAAGGTCAATTACGAAGTTCAGGAGAATGACACACTCAGCAGTATTGCCAACAGCTACAATGTACCCATGGCAGTCATTCAAGAATACAA
>JAUWLJ010000148.1 GCA_030613705.1 Chloroflexota bacterium | reverse complement strand
ATCCAATCGCTAAGCAGTCATCAGACACCCGGTGCCGCCCAAGATATCTTCGTGGCGAGTAATTATGCTTACATTGCGGATGGGGAAGCAGGTTTGATGATCGTTAATGTTGCTGACCCACTCAATCCAATAACTGCAAGTGTGATCGATCAATTCCAGAATGCAAACAGTGTAATTGTCCTGGGAGATATTGCGTATTTAGCGGATGGATCCAATGGTCTTTGGGTGATTGATGTTAGCAAACCTGTCGCACCCGAAACGATCGCTTTCGTGGATACGCCCGGGACCGCACTCGATCTTGAATCTTCGGGTGTGTATATATTTATTGCTGATGGGGGTGCAGGCGTACAAGTTGTGGATGTTCTTAACCCATATGACCCGACGCTTGTAAGTGGAGTGCAATTGGAGGGGAATAGCCTGGACTTAGATGTTGAATGGAGAACCGGTGCAGAAGGGAATCCTGGCAGCTTCTTCATCTATGTGGCCAAGGGTGAACGTGGTTTAGAGATTTTAGCAGCTGGTAAAGTTGTCGCAGCGGGGACAACTGGTCTGTACGAAACTCCTGGGATGGCGCCATTGCGACAGGTTGTGCAAGACGGCTTTCCGATCATCGGCGGTCCAGGCAAAGAGAAGAGTGCCAGAACTGTCCGACAAACTTCATTCGATGTGTTTGTAATCGGAATATTAGGACTCCTATTGTGGTTGGGCTTCTTTGCACAATACGTATTACCATTGAAAAGCTTGCGGGAAAGGCGCGCGGCATTCGGCCGGCTGGTAGGCTACATGATGAGATCTCATGGTCCAGCGATCAGGATTGAAAATGGTAAAGTGATCCAAAGTCTTGGAGAAAGAAAGCGAAGTGGACCCGGGGTGATCTTACTGGATACTGCCAGCGCGGCCATGCTGCGCACAAAGACGATCTTCGTGGATGCAATCGGTCCGGGAGTGGTGTTCACTAAAAGGGGTGAATTCCTCCACCAGGAGGCAGTCGATTTGCACACGCAGGTTCGCCCGCTTCCGCCGCTGGGTCCTCTGGCTGCTGAAGATCCATTTGCTCCCTGGATCAAAAGAAGAGAAGATGAAAAGGAATACCAGGCCAGGCAGAAGCGACGCAAAGAGACCAGCGGCTTGACCCGCGACGGTGTTGAAATAGTCCCCAATATCCTGGCGGTAGCCAGGACGAAGAGTACACCTGGTCAAGGCGGAACGCGCTACGGATTTAATTCCAGATCAGTCCGCTTAGCGATCACACGGGAAGGAATTGTGCCCAATGGTCTCCGCAATATCCCATGGTATGATGTGCCCGCATATCTGGCAGTTGAAGTGTGGCGGGAATACTTAGGCAGATTTACCCTGATTGAGCTATTTACACCTCAAAATGAGAAAAACGCACTGGCACTTGGTTCAGGAGAAGATGATGGTCAGCGATTTTCGAAAGCATTAAATGAAACCCGGTTTGAGCTGATCCTGCGTATGATCCGCCTTCGTTTGACCCAGGCGGAAGTTCCGCGATTAGACGAATATGGTCAAGAGGGTGAGGGTATGTTAATTAGCCGGGAATACCGCATTCTGGAAGAGATGGGGGTCCAGGTGAAGAATATCTCGATCAGCGGGATCAGATTCCCCAGAACGGTCGAATCTCAGCTGGTCCAGCAATGGTTATCCACCTGGTTAGAACGAGCTCTAGCAGAGAGAGATACAGTTGAGAACAGGCGCATCCTGGCTGGGGAGATGGGAAAAGAAACCGCAATGATAGATTTTGCGGAGAGTGTGGTTAAAAATTTAGGGGAATCGCTGCTAGACGACGACGGAAACGTGCTCCCATTTGACAGCAAACTTCGACCAGACCTGGGATTAAGTTTAGAAATGTTGGTTACTGGTACTCAACAACTAATAACACGTAACACAAAACTCTACCAATGGTTGTCGAACGAGGAATCCGAACTAAATAGATTGCTGGAATGGATCAGGAGGTAAGGGTTTGTACGCCCGATTATTAGCTCGATCTCTCTGGGAAAGTGTTGTATCGCATCTCGCTAGTTCGCTAGTAGCTACCAGCCCTCGCGGTGCTGCCTTCCGCCGTTGGAGTCTGATCGCGATTGGAGGAATTACCTGGGTAGTCTTCGCATACTCACGCCATCCATTCGTTCCAAATAGTGATCCAATACCTAACTACTTGATTTATCTTCTCCGGGCGCTTTTTGCTGCCGATGTTTTTAAGCATGTTCTTGTGGGTGCGTTTGTTTTCTGGTTTGCTTACCGGGCGGCGGCGATTTACCTGGATGATATATTTGAGCTAAAGAATGTCCGCATTGCTGAAAGATTTATCCGCCAATCAGCCTTTGCCAGTCAATACGATGTAATCGAGATCAGAGATGGAGAAGTGTCTCTCAAAGACCAGGCATCTCCGATCTTCTTAATCGGTGGACCTGGCATGGTAAGGGTTTACCTGGAGAATGCGGCCATTTTTGAACGCATTGGTGGAATGCCCCATGTGATCGAACCAACAACGACGAAAAAAGGGGAGAGAACCAGGCAAAGAGAACCGGAAAGCGGCTCTCTGCTTGCCAGGGCAAGGGGTTTAGTCGGTGCGATCACGCGCCTTGAAGAATCGGGTAAAGTTTCACTAAAAGATAGCGCGAGAGTTTTAGGAAGTTTTGAGCGGTTACGTAAGGTGATCGATCTCCGTGACCAGGTGTTGGAGATTTCTGTAGAGGGGCGAACGCGGGATGGCATTCCTATTCGGGCAAAAAATATGAGGGTGATTTTCAGCGTTCTCCGTGATGGACAGGATTCAACCCTGACCAAGCCTTACCCATTCAGTCCGGAAGCGATTGAATCCATAGTCTATGAACTGAGCCGGGAATCCTGGACTGATGCCATGGCAGGTCAAATTAAACGAGAATTGGGGGCATTCATCGCCAGGCACACATTGAGCGAATTTTTAGCTGCCATCGGACGTCCGGAAATTGAGCAGGCAACCGAAATTGCTGCTGAAATTCAAGTTGAAGCTGATCGGTTGTCAGGTATTGACGAATCTTTTGAAATCGATGTACCAGATCCTCCTCCTTTTGTCCCACGTCCAGGAATCAGCGATCTTTTTTATGATTATTCTGATTTTGTCGCCCGGGCTAGAAAGAAAGGTGTCGAATTACGTTGGATAGGATTGGGCACTTGGGCTTTTCCAACTGATATCATCCCTGAACGCCATTTACAGGCCTGGCGTATATCTTACGAAAACCTGGAGCGGGGTAGTGAGGCTGCCATCGCAACGATATCAGAAAAAATCCGGGTGGAGCATCTATTGGCAATTTTACACGATACTCCTATCGGCATCTTCAACCCAATTGATAAAAATGAAGATTCAATGCGAAAAATGAATATGGTGATGTTAGTGAATGGTTATCGTGGCAAACTACATGCAGCATTGGAAATATACGATCGGAGAGATGAGTCGGATTCTCCAGAAGCCCGCAGGGTGAGAGATGTCTGGACCCACCTGGCTCATGTTGTCGCTCACTATGCAGGAGATATTTAACTTGGATCAGGAATTTTCTCCATCACCTGGCGACCCTGTAATCGTGATTGGCGGTGCGGGTGTTGACCTGATTGGACGGCTGGAAGGTGAGCTGAGGGCAGGAAGCTCTAATCCAGCCAATATCAGAACTTCCTATGGCGGAGTGGCGCGCAACGTTGCCGAGAATTTAGCTCGACTCGGTCAAGCGACAATTTTGATATCAGCGATTGGGGATGACCATAATGGGAAGCAATTACTCTTTCAGGCAGCAGAAGCAGGAATTGATATTGGCGCTGTCCTTTGCACCCCAGAACACCCAACAGGCGCTTACCTGGGAGTTGTGAATCCAGACGGGGTGCTGCAATTCGCCCTGGATGATATCAACGCCACTAGTGCGATAACCCCGGATTACATTCATTCTCATGCCGATTTATTCAAAGAGGCCTCGCTTGTGTTTCTCGACGCAAATTTGCCTAAAGATACCTTGCGGACGGTCTTTTCTTTAGCCAGAAAAGCCCGTATTCCAATATGTGCTGACCCAACCTCGACCGGCTTGGCCGACCGACTACGCCCCTACCTTGACCGGTTGCACTTTGTCGCTCCCAACAGCGGGGAAGCTGAGGTATTGTGCGAGCGGTCTATAGAAAATCACCACCCCCAGGATGCTATTGATGCGGCCAAGTGTCTGGTTAGACAGGGAGTGGATATTGTCTTGATCACTTTGGCTGAATTTGGTGTTGTTTACGCAACCTCAGAAACGAGTGGCCATATCCCCGCATTGCGCACCACGATCGTCGATCCGACTGGAGCGGGAGATGCATTGAGCGCAACGGTGATTTATTCCCTGTTGAACGATATCCACCTGGACGATGCTATCCGTTTAGGAGTCACAGCAGCTTCCTTGACTTTGCGTCATCGGGGGACAGTAATCAAAGATTTATCCCTGGAGATGCTTTACGATCAGTTAGTGATTTAGCCTTCGAGTGATCATACATATTTTTAGCCAGGTTTGAAAATGAATCCAAATTTGAAAAGTATTTTTCGAATATCTCCGGAAGTTGCACGAGCCCAATCATTGGGCGCAGCGATTGTTGCTCTTGAATCGACTGTTATTACTCATGGACTTCCTTATCCCGAGAATATACAGCTGGCCCAGGATATGGAAAACGAAGTACGCCAGGCAGGCGCTATACCAGCGACAATCGCGGTTCTGGAGGGCATGGTCCATGTCGGATTAAATATTAATCAATTGGAACACCTGGCAAGTGCGAAAGACCTGCATAAAGCCAGCCCGCGTGACTTCTCGCGGATGGTTGTTAACAAAGAGAGTGGGGGAACAACAGTGGCAGGTTCGATTTATGTAGCACACGCGGTGGATATACGGGTTTTTGCAACTGGTGGAATTGGTGGTGTCCACCGTCAGCCAGCGGGAGATATCTCCGCCGATTTACCTCAATTAGCAAAAACGCCGATGATCATCGTATGCGCGGGAGCTAAAGCGATCCTGGACCTTCCTGCAACACTGGAATATCTGGAAACGCATGGCGTACCGGTAGTCGGTTACCAAACGAGTGAGTTTCCAGCGTTCTATTCAGCCAGGAGCCGGCTGCCGACCAGCAGCAGGGCTGACTCGCCGGAGGAGGTAGTCGAGTTAGCGCGCGCACATTGGCAGTTGGGGATGACGAGCGCCTTGCTGGTAACAGTTCCACCACCACCTGAGGTGGCTATGCCTGAAGAGGAGGTGAGGCAGGCGGTCAGACAGGCTCTGCAAGATGCAAAAAAAGAGCGTGTGCGCGGCCAGCGAGTAACCCCATACTTGCTGCAACGGGTCAGCGAATTGACTGGCAATGCCAGTTTGCTCGCCAACCTGGGTTTGCTGCGCAATAATGCTGATATCGCTGCCCAAATCGCACGCAGGTTTAAGCTAGATCCCAAAATCAAGGCTGTCTGAAACCATTAACCTGCTCATCAATCTCAACATAGAAAGCGGAGAGTGACCAGGTGGGCAGAATGGGGAAGATGAATTTGGAAATGTAATTCAGTTCGAGATTGGGTTTGCTGGTCTGGCGAAGTAGATATGGCGATACTCAGTCTCTGCCTGGGGGGTGATCAGGCACACATTCTCCTCTAAATCTAATAGGTGACTTTCGATCATCTTTGAGGGATTTCCATTAGTACTGGGTCACAATAAATGAGATGGGTGTGCCATTGCAAAGCGGTGCTTTTCCGCTGTAGCAATCTCTAAAACAGTGGATGAGATTGCCCCGGTCCCGTCCCGATGGTCCAGGATCGAGATCTGTCCCTTCCCGGGACAGGCTTCATCGTACCTACTCGCAAAGACAAGCGGATTTATATGTCGTAAGGTCTACCATTCATCAAAATCACAGTGACTGACTAC
>JAUWLJ010000019.1 GCA_030613705.1 Chloroflexota bacterium | reverse complement strand
TCTGACAGAGTAGGCGTGGATGGAAACGTCGGGGAACCCGTTGCTGGTTCAGGCGTCAAAGATGCTGCAGGTTCCAGTGTCCAAATCGATGTGGGCTGTGGCAAGGTCGGTAGGACAGTGCGCGTCAAACCAATACTCGGGAAGTGAGTTGGATTCGATTGGGTTGATGTCTGAGATATCTCGATGAAAGAACCCCCACAAGCCGTACCCACCAACGCCAATAAGCAATAACAAATAAACAGCACAGATAAACGGATCAATAAATCCTCAATACTGGCTAGGGTGTTTACTCCTCTTTTTCTGTAAACTCAGCATCGACAATATCTTCATCATCAATCTGCTGAGGATCCCGCCACTCACCAGGGATCGTACCAGACAGGGCAGCCCTATGTTCCTCAACCACATCCGATGGACAGAGCTCAACAAAGATAAATAAACCGAACCCAATGATTGCCGCATCGTCGATGGGGCCAATGATCAAATCAGGGATAATCAGGTAAAAAAGTGTAGCAATCGGGATCATCTTCAAAAATGTGTTCACCCGCGGGTCACGCATGAGGCGAAACACAAGTTTAAAGTGATTCGAGATTTCGTTGAATACACCCCCTCCACCTGAATTTATCACCGAACGATTATTCTTGTCAGACATGATTACCTCAATGGTTATCCAAATAGCACATTTTTCATTTCTTCTTCATTATCAAAGCATACCGCACAGCTATACAACTCTAATTTCGCAACCAGTTCTACACTAAGATGTTTCAGAAAGAGATTCTTCGCTTATTTCACGCGCTCAGAATTTAGAACCTGATTGGGTCTATTATAAAGAGGGACAATTTGACCGAAAGATCAATGATTATTCTTTTATCTCAAATATATCACCAGCACTATTACCTTGAACCTCAGGGAAATAACTTTGATAAGCCCGGGCAGGAATAACCCGATATTCTCCTGGTTGCACTGTGACAAATTGGTAGGTCAGCTCATATGTTCCTGCCGGTAAAGTATCGACTGCCCAGGAAATTCGGTCATCAAATACCTGTGGATTGCCGAAATGCCACCAGCCCCATCCCTGCTCAAAGGGTGCTTGAGGATTATATTGCGGTTCAGCACTTTGTTGGCTGGTCTTCAGGCTTATATCCAGCACCTCTGCTCCAGCGGGGAAATGGTCTTCCACCAATAGATAGTAAGTAGTCTCGGGAATAGTGAGCGTCAATCGCACCGTGACCAGTTCGCCGCTCTGGGCTTGCCCAACCAAAGGACACTCTTCTTCCAAGCACTCTCCGCCGGAGGGAAAATAAGCCCGGGTTATATTGATCCCGTTTTCAAGTGGGGCGACATCCTCAACTGGTTGGTAGACGCTGAGATGGGTATTATAGTACAGTCTACCCATTCCTTCCCCACGCTGCATCATTAAGCTGTTGGGTTCACTGGGGTGCAAACGTGAGATGGGCACTTTAGTCTCAACCGGGGTTAGTTGAGATGTTCCGCTCGCTTCTCCGGCAACCAAGGGTGCGTCGTTAAGGGTTGCGGAAAAATCAAATTCACCACTCAGTTCCCCTGTTCCCTGCATTACCTCTGCTAATGCCATCAGGGTCCAGGAAGTTTCATAAGTAGAAGCCCAGGCACCCAAAGCACTTCGGTGAGCCATCAAGTAGCGTAAAGCATCAGCAACCAGTGGTGATGCTGGATCATGATTGGCCAGCGCGTATAGGACAACTGCTGTGGATTGAATCGTAGTGCTCATGTTCTGCCAGCTCGATTCACGGTTCTCCCAATGTGCACCCGTTGCAGTTCGAGTCGCACTTCTCTCTAAATCAGAATAAAGCGTCTGTATGCGTTCATCTCCTGGGGAATGACTTTCCAATGTCAGAGCGAGCAGCGCTTGCGCCCAAGGGTTTAACTGTGAGCGTTCATTATACAGACCAGATACACCGAATAAATCCCCGTCTCCCGCCTGAGATAGCACGTAATGCACATATGCAAGACGATCATATTGCCAAGTCTCTGTTAGCATATCCAAAGTTGGTAATGAGGCAGTCAAATAATTAATCGCCGATTCAATAACTACAGGTTCAATCTCGACCCCAGCATCCTGAGCCCTGATTAAACCGAAGAGCACATAAGCAGTGATATAAGTATCACTCTGGTCACCTTTCCACCATCCCCAACCCCCATCCGGGTTCTGGCGAACATTCAATTGTGCAATAGAATCTTCCAATGTTCGTTCTAATCGAGCTTGCAGCCCGGGCTCTTCCAATCCAAAATCTTGGATAACACGATATGTCTCCAAATTGGGCAGGAATCGGGAGACAGATTGCTCGGTATTTGAATATGGATAGTATTCAAGCACCTCTAAAGCACTCATCATGGCTGCACCCAGAGTTGGTGCCATCTCCAGCCTTAACTCCCCACCACCTGGATCGAATGAGCGTGGCAGGCTCACCAACTCCAGTCGCTCTCCCCCCTCATCCATAATCCCAGATGTTCCAAAGGTCTGCGGGGCAATATAACGTAAAACTGGCAAATCGCCCCAAGCAGGCCGGCTAGCATCCTGAAGAGTTCCTGCATCAGCAGTGAAGACCAGATCAACACTTTCAACATCCTCAGCAGTCCCCCACCACTCGACGCGTTCCCTGCCCCCCGCAGGAATGCGAACTTCCTGGTGCACAAGCTTCGGATCATCCAATTCAAATCCACTTTCCTGAAGCGAGACATCCACTTGAAGTTCATCAGTGGTGTTATTGTGAATGATGGCAGCAACAACCACATGGTCACCGACCACTAAGAAGCGTGGGGTCACAGGTCGGACCAGCAAGTCTTTCGTACTCACAACCAAACCATTATCCTGGCCAACTTTCGTATTGGAAGTCACTCCGCGAGTATCCAGTTGCCAGGTGGTTGTATTATCTGGCAGAGTCAGAGTCACCTGAGCTTGACCCTCAGCATCGGTGACGATCGCTGCATTCCAATAGGCCGTATCAAGAAATTCCTCCCGCACCTGAATCGGTGGAGCAGGTTCGCCTCCCCCACCACCTCCAATCCCTTCAGTCAGAAAGTGTCGCAGTTGAGTCGAGGCTGCCAAGCTGAGGCTTGTACTCACACCCAGCGGTTGTTCCCCGTAAAATGCTGAGATAATTTCCGGGGAGTTCGGATTTGCCAGCGCGAGAACAGCCAGATCGACCACTGATATTGAGAATTCCCCTTGGACTGGATTTCCTTGAGCATCGGTCACAAGCAAATTCATGGTTATTTTTCCACCGGGTTCGCTAACAATCGGATCACTGGCCAGTGAAACATTTAAGGATTGCTCAACCGGTTCAACAGGTAGCACAAGATAGCCCTGGCGGAAATCAGGGTCTCTCTCACCATTCGGTTTTATTAAAGTCACGGAGAGATAAATATTGGGTGCCCGTTCATCTGTTAGAAGAACAGGAATTTCCACCCCGGATCCATTCACCTGGAGGATTTGATGTTCAAAGAGCACACCACGCTCTATGGTCACCAAAGCTATCGCACCATCACCAAACGGATTGGGCACAAATACCTGCGCGGTTTCATCTGGCTGGTAGGAACCCTTATCGGCAGTCATCTGCAACCGTTGGTTAGGCAATGTCGGCCAAACAGCTTGACCGGGACCCCCCACCCATAGGATAGTCTGCGTGACAGCGTTTTCGCCAGGCAAGCCCCGCCCCCTGACCTGGAGCTGATAGGTGCCTGGTTCTGGTGGAATAAAGGCAATACGTGCATTCCCATCCTCTCCAGTCAGGAAATCCGTGCTGCCCACAAGTGTGTAATGAGGTTCAAAAGTGGGGAAACCTCGCAAATCACCCGGCTGGGGATCAATCCGCTTCCAAACAACTTTGCTGTACTCCGCTAATAAAGGCTGTTCCCCAACCGGTTCTTGATCCCAATCCACGACTTGCACCTCGAAACCGGTTTCCCTCCCAGCTCGACCCGACCAAGCATCCGGCCTGACTCCAATGAAAAACTCATCCGGGTTTACCATTACATCTGACCGAGCGCTGACAGGTAATCCGCTCTCGTCCATCACAGTAGCTTCGAGAGTATAACGATAGCGCTCGTCAGATCCTGGTATGACTCTCTCAATATCTAAATTCCCAGAGGGATCGGTCTGACCTTCTCCATGAGAGACCTGTTCCTGAAATCCAAATGAAATAAAGCTTGGGATACCTGATAGCCAGCGAGTATCTGGTTTGCCCACCTGATATCCTGGCAGGTAAAAATTTTCTGGGGAGCGGAACAAAGTCCAGCTGACTGGCACATCGCCAGCTGGAGCACCGAAGAAATAGTTTGCCGATACAATCCCGGTTATTTTCTCTCCTGCCAAGATTTGATCAGATGGAAATGAAACAGTCAAATCGATCTCTGGCTTCCTATATTCCGCCACCTGGAAGGCCACACTTGAATAGTTGGCTTCCTCGCTGGTAAAGCGATAGGTGCCTGGTTCTAAATCCTCTGGTAATGTGTACAATCCATGCGCGGTCCCGAATTCCGAAAGTGATAGATCTAAGGTGGCGATTTGTTCGCCAAAGTCGTTCCACAAATTAAGGATCAGGTTGGATTGATCGGGAAGATCGTAACGCCCGTTATAAGCTTGGCGGAGGATCGCTCTGAAATAAACACTTTGACCAGGCCGGTAGATAGGCCGGTCAGTATAGAGATATGCCTCAAGATGAGGTGGGGTGTAATCAACCCGGTAGCCAAAACTTCCACCATCTAATCCCTGCCCCCAATTGGTAAGTGCTGCAGAAAAAGTCTCTTGACCGGGTTCCCCCAGAATGGCATAGGAAATGCCATAAATATCTTCCATCTCCCGGATTGGAATATCTGCATGGAATACACCATCCGCGTCAGTTCGACCTTGGGCGAGCGCATCACCTCTCTCAGAATATACGGTTACAGGTGTATTCTCTACTGCGGAACCGTCCTTTAAGTTCACCGCCCAGGCAAGAACATCTGTCGCGCTCAATTTAAGCGTGGTATTGATGTCGCTGACAATCAGGAGGTAGGGCCCGGGATATATATTATCCACATCCGCGCTCAACCGTAATGAGTAAATCCCTGGAGCTAGAGGGCCGCCATCTAGCGAGAGTGGGATCTCAACGGGTGTACTCTGGTTGGCAGGGATTTCCAAATTGAGTAGAAGAGTTAGTTCTCGTTCCGGACGGTAGGTTTGGCGTATTTCATAATTCCCAGGTGCGATCAACTGCTGGAAATCTTCTAAAGGCACCTCACCGAGGGAGTATTTAATATTATTTAAATTTGTGACCTGAACTGTAATGCTTGACTGCTCTGGCGTCAGGAAGATAATATCTGAACCTGTGGCAACCATCAAGGAGGGATCAAACGGCTTGGTGCTAAAATTAAGAATAAACTCCTGGCCCAGACGACCATTCCACTTGTCAGGTAGATTAGGGGAAATTATCAGGGTATATGCGGTATCCGGTTCATAATAACCGCTGAGCCATATCGTGCGTTCCTCTTCGTCAACAAAAGCCTCCAGGTCTGGAATCTGCGGATTGAGCGTAACAAATTGAAGAATATTTTTGAATTTAATCGGGGAATTAAATTCTATAGCAATACTGCTGTAAAGTTCTTTTTGACCATTCTCCCCTGGATCGCTTCTGATGACGGCGAGTTCTGGAATTGTCTGAAAAGTTGACAGATGCTCTGAACCAATTTGTGTTCCACCACCAGATAAAGTTTCTGCGTTGAGTTCGATTGAATATACCCGGTCACGTCTCAACAAATTATCAGGAGTGAATGTGAATTCTGTGGTGTCATCATTCCAGGTGAACTCCCCTCCTATACGGGTATTATTCGCTTCCAGCATTGCAAATTCATCCACCACGCTATCGGGTTCCATGGGTTGATTGAATGTCAAGAGTACATCAGAATCCAAGCTCACTTTTTTTGTGCCATCGACTGGTTCAACAGACAGCAACCTGGGATCCGCCGTCGTGAACGACCAGGCTTGTCGAATCTGCAACGGACTTCCATCCACACCGGTTAAATCGCTATTAAATCTGACAGTGTACTCAGTCCCACCCGCCAGCGAGGGTTCAGGGGAAAACAAATAAGTACTGGTGTTTATCCATTCACCGCGACCCACAGCATTGGGTTCCAACACAAAAGCTGTGGGTAAGATCCTTTGATCAGCTCCCAGCGGTACTACCGGTCGATTAAAGGTCGCCACAATTGCAGATGAAGGTTCTACCGCACTTGACCCATCCTCTGGCAAACCTTGGGTGAGATATAAATAACCAACCGCATGATAGACCAGATTTATTGGTTCAACCAATGGCAATCCATTGGCAGCTTGGGCCTGGGTATCAAATTGTAAATTGAGTTGTGCAGATGGAGTGAGAGGTTGGTTCGGGGTAAAAATCAGCGTTGAGTCATCAACCCAATTGAACCTGCCTGAAAGACCCGAGAATGCCGCCTCGACTGAGGTTTGATCCATAGCCTGGTTGAAATAAAATATCAGCGAGCCATCAAGCCCCACCTCTGAGTTTGGAAAAGGTTCACTTTCCACCAAATCAGGTGGCAGTGACTGGGGAGTGGGAGTTGGTATGGCAGGAAAGGTCGCAGTAGCTCTCTCAACGATTTCCTGGGAGGGTGAAAGAGTGGGTGTCTCAGTCTCTCCACTGGGGAATGAACAGGCAGATGAAACCAGCAAGAGAACAAATACCAGTAAGTATGGACAATAGTGTCTCAAATTACCCAGATTGTAGTCCCGCAATTGATAAAATCTAAGTGGCATACCAGTTTCTCCATAAATAGGAGACGGTCAAACATGGGGCATGGTTCCTCAAGATAGCGTGATTATACTCGAAGGACTGTGCAACCCTTCATAAAGCAATAAGTAAGGTTTACACGAAACTGACAAACTCCTAGTAAATCGGACAAATTTATTTCACACCTCCAATCCGTTCTCAAAATCAGCGAGAATGTCGTCCAGGTTCTCAATACCAACCGAAAATCGTACCAGACCATCGCTGATTCCCATTTTTTCCCTTTCAGCAGGTGGTACGCTGACATGAGTCATACTGGCGGGGTGCTGTACAAGACTGTCGACATTACCCAGACTTACACCCAGGGTTGCTATCTGTAAACGATTCATTAATTTCGCACCCGCCTTCAATCCTCCCTTGAGATCAAAGGAGAGCATTCCTCCAAAAGCGTGCATTTGCTCTACTGCGATGGCATGACCGGCATCGTTTTCTAATCCAGGGTAATTTACACTTGCAATTGAGGGATGTCCTTCGAGGAATCGGGCGACTCCCATTGCGTTTTCGCAATGCCGCTGCATGCGTAATTCAAAAGTTTTCAATCCCAGATTTGCCAACCAGGCGTCGAACGGACTCGGTGCACCTCCAAAGGTCTTCATAATTAAAGGGATTTCCTCTCCCATATAATCCAAATGCGTGCTGATTACCAACCCCCCAATAATCACCCCATGGCCGGAGAGATACTTGGTTGCAGAATGAACTACCACATCCGCCCCCAAACTAAGAGGCCGCTGGCAATATGGCGTGGCAAAAGTATTGTCAACCATTAACCAACAACCATATTGGTGGGCAAGTTCAGCCACTTCGGCGAGGTTAACCACCAGCATAGTTGGATTTGCTGGTGTCTCTGCATAAACTAATGTCGCATTTGGATGAGCTTTTAGGGCAGCTTCCCAACCTTTCGCCGAGGTATCTTTTACCCAGACAACCTTGATTCCAACCCGGGGGGTGATTTGATTTAGAAAATTAAAGGCATTGCTGTAGAGTGATTCTTGAGCGATGATCACTTCTCCAGCTTTGACACGTGCCAAAATCGCAGAGGAGATAGCAGCCATCCCCGAGGCAAACGTCTTTCCCGCCACCAGGTTGTCGATGTCAGGTATTTCCTGTTCGCGGATTAAATCCAGTGCTTCCAGGACGGCAACCCTGCTGGCAAAATGATCAGCATTGGGATTGCCAGCGCGAGTATACGTGTACCCTTTCTGGGAACCATCATAAATTGCCACCCCAGTTGCGTGATCCGGGAAACTAAACAAGGATGTTTGGTAAATTGGCATAACATGTGCATGATTAGGATGACCACCCTCGGCGTAGTGATTGACTAAGGTGCCTAAACCATGTTGTGGTGAAAAATCAATCATCATTTGCTCCTATTATTAGAAAGTATTGAGAAAACCTTAAATCAATTATAAGCCAGAGCTTTTTGGTACAATTAAATCCCAATAATTATGGAACTTGTAGATATTTTTTATCGTTAAGATAATTAAATGAGAAATATTTCTGCCGCCTCAACAAATTTATCACGTCCAATCGACCTGATTCCACAAATCTTAACCGCTATCATTGGGGGATTGATAATTTTCACCGTGCTCCTGGTGGCTGTGGTGATCGGGTTTAACATCTCGTTCGCCGATGAGATTTATCCCGGAGTAACTGTCGCAGGTGTTGACCTATCTGGAATGGAACCCGCAGAAGCAGCTTCCCTGCTTGAGAAAAGACTGCAGTTTCCCAGTCAAGGCAAGATCCTCTTCCGCGATGGAGAAAAAATCTGGCTGACTACCCCTTCCCAGGTCGGTTTACACCTAAACCCTCAAACCACCGCCAGCGCGGCTTATCAGTACGGACGTAATGGCAGACCTTCCACTCGCCTTTTTGACCAATTCAAATCCTGGTATCTGGGCACATCCCTACCCCCAATGTACGTTTTCGATGAAAGCACTGCCCAGGTGTACCTGGAGAAGATTGCCCCCCAAACTGATATTCAAAAGGTTGAAGCCTCCCTCAGCGTCGATGGAGTGGAGGTAGTCGTACGCCCCGGGCAGATCGGCAGGCACTTAAACATTCCTGCAACACTTGAAGACCTGAGAGAGCAATTACAAACAATGCGTGATAGCGAGATTCTGCTGGTTATCGACGAAGAATCTCCGGTCATATTAAATGTAGGAGAACAAGCTGAAATCGCACGGCAGATCTTGAGCCAACGACTGAAACTCACAGTCCCTGATGCTCAAGAGGATGATCCGGGACCCTGGACATTTGAGCCGGATGCCCTGGCTCAAATGATCACCATCGAACGGATCAAAGACCCCGAAGGCGAACGCTACCAAGTTGGTTTACAGACAGATGGACTCAGCTCGTTCTTGGAGGGTATTGCACCTCAACTGGCACAAAATCGCGAAAACGCCCGCTTAATTTTCAATGACGAAACCCGCCAGCTGGAGGTGATCGAACCGGCAGTGACCGGTCGTTCATTAAATGTGGCCGGCACAGTTGAAGCCATCAATCAAAAACTTTTGGCTGGAGACCATAAGATCGCCCTTGATCTCGAGCACACCGCGCCTCAAGTAGGAGACGATGCTACTGCTGAGCAGCTGGGCATCTCTGAATTAGTCAGCTCACATACCTCATATTTTTATGGTTCAAGCGCCGAACGAATACAAAACATTACCATATCTGCTGGTCAGTACCACGGATTACTGGTAGCGCCTGGAGCAACCTTCTCGATGGGAGAAGAACTGGGAGATGTCAGTCTGGATAATGGTTATGCCGAAGCGCTGATCATTTTTGGCAACCGCACCATACAGGGCGTTGGCGGTGGGGTTTGCCAGGTAAGCACAACCCTATTCCGTACGGTGTTTTTTGGTGGCTATCCGGTCGTCGAACGCTATCCCCATGCTTACCGTGTAGGTTATTACGAATTAAAGGCAGATGGGGGTTACAACACCAGTCTGGCTGGATTAGATGCTACCGTGTACACCCCTCTGGTAGATTTCAAGTTCACCAACGATACCCCAAACTGGTTGCTGATGGAAACTTATGTCAACCAAGCCGCTCGTACCCTGACCTGGAAATTTTATTCGACCTCTGATGGTCGCACAGTTGAGTGGCACACAACCGGTTTAAAGAACAAGGTCGACCCTCCTGATCCGCTGTATGAAGAAAATCCAGATTTGCCAAAGGGAAAGATTGTGCAAGTTGATTGGGCGGTGGAAGGTGCAGATGTGACCATTACACGTTCCGTCGACCGTAATGGTGAGACGCTTTTTGAGGATGCTTTCACCACCCATTACATGCCCTGGCGAGCCGTGCACGAGTACGGTCCTGGCACAAAAGGCATGCCTCCAAAAGATGGGAAGAAGAATAACGACGGTTAATCCAACCTCACTCAAGATACTTCCAAGAGGAGATCATCATGGTCAGTCAGGAACTGCTGGACATCCTCCGCTGTCCGAACTGCGTTAGGGAAAAAGAAGGCCTGCTTGAATACTACAAGGAAACCTGGTTGATCTGCCAGGATTGTGATCGCAAATATCCAATTCGAGATGATATTCCAGTAATGCTGATCGATGAGGGAGATAAGTGGCAGGCTACCCCAAAAGAAGAACTCCCCATCCCTCCTCCCGAATAAGGATAGATGATAGGGATCGATAAATCTGATCTGATAACGGAATTCACCTGCGGGTCTGATAAACGGGCGGAGATTGCTGCTCTGCAGTTGGCAGCAGCTGGTTCACACAGTCTGATGACCCTCAGAGAGTTTCTCCGAGATCAAGATGCGGATATCCGCTGGTGGGCTACCCGAACATTGGCGGAAATCCAGACACCTGAATCAACCCCGCTACTCCTGCAAGCCCTGGGCGACCCAGAGCCAGAGGTGCAGCAATGCGCGGCTTTAGCCCTACGCCGCCAACCGAATTCCGATGCCATCAAACAATTGATCCAGGCTCTCAGCGCATCAGACCGACTTTTAGCACGCCTGGCAGGGGATGCGCTGATCGCTATAGGAGAAGATGCTGTCCCAGCCTTGATTGAGGTGATGGAAAATAACCTTCAACCAGCTCGCCTGGAGGCAGTCCGTGCATTAAGTGCGATCGGCGACACTCGTGCCATCCCAATATTAATTAAGGTCTTAGATGAGGATTCAGCCATCATGGAGCATTGGGCAGGGCAGGGTTTGGAAAAGATGGGGGTAGGAATGGTGTTTTTCAAACCCTGAACGATCAATCCTCTCTCAAAGCTAGGAAAGCGCCCAGATCAGCCAGGCTGAGATCATTACCAGCCCAATCCCAAAGCGAACTAAGAAAGACAACCCCCAACCCAGGGCTACACCGCGCGTCGCCCGCCAAGCACTGCGCCATTCGCGATTTCGCAACAGCTCAATCAGAAATATGGCTATCGGTATGGCGATCAATCCACCAATGGGAGGAAAAAAGACTGTACCGGCGATACCTGCGATGAGAGCGACAATGATCGTCAACCATGAAGCGCCTCCCCGGCGCGCTCCAGCCCCCATCAAGAGATTATCCGCGCTGATACCAGCAACCATTCCTAGAGTGATCAACACAAGAATAACAATTCCCAGGGTATCGAATCCAGTGACGATCCCGTAGAGCAATGCCGCCACCCAGATCACCGTGATCCCTGGAAATATAGGCACAATCAACAACACCAACCCCACCAGCATGACCAGCAGTGTCAGCCAAAAAGCAAGTACGTTTATCCAGGCAGGCAATCTATCCCTCTGGGTGGATCTGATCAATGCCGCCCATCCAAGGGCGGAGAATGGGGGGTATTATCACGGAGCCATCAGCCTGTTGGTAATTTTCCATGACCGCGATCAATGTGCGGGGCAAACCCAATCCCGAGCCATTTATGGTGTGCACAAACCGGGTCCGGCCCCCTGTCTCTGGTCGATATCTGATATTGGCGCGCCTGGCCTGAAAGGCACCAACATTTGACAACGACGAGACCTCCAACCACTCCCCAACACCTGGTGCCCAAACCTCGATATCATAGGTGATCTGAGCACCGAAGCCCAAGTCTCCAGTACAGAGTTGGTTGATCCGGTAAGTTAATCCCAGTTCTGCACAAACCTGCTCTGCATCGACGACCATTTTCTCAAATTCCGCTGGTGAATCCTCCGCTTTACAGAACTTATACATCTCCACCTTATCAAATTGATGACCGCGTTTTATCCCGCGCACATCACGCCCGGCGCTCATCTTCTCCCTGCGGAAGCAGGGCGTGTAAGCAGTGTAATGCAGTGGCAGTGCCGCCTCATCCAGTATCTCGTTCATATGCAGCCCGGTCAGTGGCACTTCCGCTGTTGGCACCAGCCATAAATCTTCCTCATGGTCTCGGTAAAGGTTGTCTGCAAATTTTGGGAGCTGTCCGGCCCCATACAAGACTTCGCTCTTGACCATAAAAGGAGTATATTTTTCAATATAACCCTGCCGGATATGTAAATCCAGCATCCAGGCGATCAGCGCGCGCTGCAAGCGAGCCCCAGCCCCGCTGAGAACATAAAAGCGGGAACCAGTGATATTGACACCCTGCTCGAAATTTATAATTCCCAATGCCGGACCCAAATCCCAATGCGGTTGAGGCTCGAAATCATACTCGGGCAGCTCACCGACTGTCTTGATGATCACATTCTGGCTCTCATCTGTCCCCAGGGGGACTTCTGGATCGGGGATATTGGGGATCTCAGACATCAGAGCGTCCAACCGATCTTCCACCTCTCGCAGATTGATATCCAATGCATCGATGCGCTCGCCAACCGCGCGCATTTGATCAATTTTCGCCTGCCGTTCAGACTGGTTTTTCATTTTTCCGATCTCTTTCGAGACCAGATTGCGTTCAGCCTTGAGACCCTCGACTTGCTGGATCAGGTTCCGTCGCTGCTCATCCAGCCCTAGTACCTGGTCCACTGGTCCAGGATCCAATTGGCGTTTACGTAATGCCTCTCGCACCAGATCAGGTTTTTCACGGATCAGATTGATATCAAGCACAATTGCACCTCCAACATGAGTCTTGACTTGTGGAATAGATAAGCCCCCTCGTATGCAGGACGAGGGGGCGCTCGTGGTGCCACCTGCTTTCGCCGTTCATCACGGCCTCATCGACGCGCTATCGGGCGTACCCGGCTCCCTTACGATGGAATCCCTGCGGGAGCGACTGACCTTTGGAAGGGTCGACGGAGAGGATTTCACTGCTTAACCTGCTGCCTCGCACCATCCGGCAGTTCTCTGGAAGGATTTACAGCTACTTGGCTCCGTGCAAGTCATTTCAGACTATATGGAGGGGATTATACTCGAGGTTGAAGCAGAGTCAAGCAATCAACGGTTTAAGTGTCCGAACCATGATTGGTGGTATAAATCGCCAAAGGTGAATAATTTTAGAATATACATCATGGATGGAGGTTTTAGATGAAATTCGGTTTCGTGCTCCCCAAGGGCGATGCCCGAATTACCGCTGATTTCGCCCTCCAGGCCGAACAATCCGGGTGGGATGGTTTTTTCGTTTGGGAACCAGTATGGGGTATCGATGCCTGGATAAGCCTCACAGCTGCTGCCATGGTCACAGAACACATCAAATTGGGTACAATGCTCACCCC
>JAUWLJ010000013.1 GCA_030613705.1 Chloroflexota bacterium | reverse complement strand
CAGTGTTGGAGAGGCGCTTGCCGTTGCTGTCGGCGGTAGGAGTGTTACTGTCGGTGTTGCAGTGAATTTTGCAGCTAAGCCAGTTTCAACAGCTGCCTTAGCCAATTGGGTGTTTTGAGCATCTATCGCTGCAACTTGAGTCGCTCGGTCATCGCGCTGTTGAGGGGCGTATACCAGGGCATAGAGCGCCAAGCAAATCAAGGACAACAGCATCACGCCCCCAATAATCCCCGCCACGATATAAAATGTGCGATTCGCCGATTCTTCTGGGGCAGACGAATCTTCTGAGTCTAATTCGAATTCGTTGTCATCTAGATCCATATCTTCAAATGCCATTGTCCATTCTCCTCCTATTTGTCACGGTGACAAATGGTATTCCACTTACCCATTTTTACTCTAAAACCTCAAGGTTTACCAGTGGCAATTTTACTTTAATACTATTTTCAAGTTCAACCTCAGCTGAAGTTGTTTTGATACCATTGGGAAGTGCTTCCAAACCAGGCTTTAATGTGATCAAAGTACCGATTTGGGATTGGTATGGTGCCCGCACGATCCTGACCTTCTGACCTGGTGAAAACAATGTCGCATCCCTCGGTTCATGGACCATTTGGTTGACTGGTAAAGAAATAAACACCTCCGGTCGTTGATTTGCGTAATTATCCAATTTTTCCGCATTGATTGCAATTTCCCGGCGATCGCTGGTTATTAACAGGTTGAAAGCAGATGAATTGATCGGCAATAGACCGAATCCTTCAATGATTACTATTGGTAAAGATATCTCCTCTGCCAGTGGGATTAATGAGGCAGCCATACTGGATAATATTAATCCTCGTAAAGGCAATTCAGCTGCCGCATGGAGCACTTGTTCATCTCCGCAATATCCTGCAAACGCGACTGTTCCACGCAAATCAATATCGAGTTGATCTACAGTCAAGATATCTTCCGCCTTCTTAATCAACACTCGCAGCAGTCCAAAATTAATCTGACCGTTGCCCCATACCCCCTGAACCAGAGCACCAATTGACTCGACTACCGCCCCGCGTCCTGGTATTAACGAAACAACCTCCCCTGGTAAACCAGCTAATAACTGGAATGGTTCAACGTCTTCTTCGATTAAGATTTTTCCCCGTCCGGTTAGGATTAACTTACCGGAACAAGGAGCTCTGACCACTCGTTTTCCCCAACCCACTGGTCCGGCGAGCACATCACCTTCAGATACCAATTCACCAGCTTCGCGTTGAAGATAACGGTCAGCATCGCTAATTCCCACACCTAAACCGCGCGCCAAATCCAATAAAACATGCCGCGGTTCCAGGTTTACCTCTCCGACAACATCAACTGCAGAGACGTTTTGACCTTTTCGCACCAAGACTCGCCCAGTAATTGGTAATAACCGGTGTCTGCGAATCCTGGTCATAGGCAGAACGTGCACAATTGGTGCTAACATATCACACTTTTACCATCCAAATATTAAATGACAAGCTGCAATTCCTGAACCTTTGGTTGCAATATTGATTCCAAAAGCCAAATCTATCCTCCTAAAGTCCATAACCACTTTTTATATAGATCCTGTCTTCGGCTGGGATCTCTGGGCAGGCGGATTGGGCGTCCACGCGCATCAATAACCACACCCAGAACACCTCCCACGACACGCACACTACCACCACGTCCCAGACCACCCATACCAACATCCGAGCGATGTAAGGGCTGCAGCCGCAATCTAGCTGCTTCTCCCATAGGAATTGGCAGCGCTTCTAAAGTGCCCTGTTTGATATCAAAACTTGTCTCATCCCCAGATTCATAAGTGACATGTAAGCGAAGAATTGGTGTCCCTGGACGTGTATTCGAGATCGGGGTGATCACCGTGGCTAAGCTCAGAAATGCGCTTGATTCGAGCACTTGAACCGAGAGACAAGGATTGATCGGTGCAGCTGCACCGAGTGCAGCTGCAAGGTTGCTTTGGTCTAAAACGATTGTCGTGATGCTTGTTGGCTGAACCGCATCTAATAGAGTCAAGAGGCTTTGTCCAGCTGAGGGTGCCTTGGTGAGCACACTCCCTGTCGCCAGGATCGGCTCAAACCAGGGCAGCATGTCTATCCCTGAACGGCCAATTTTCTTGGGGAAACCATCTTTTGCAGCAAAAATCGCCCTGCGGATCGCCTGGCGAGCCAAAGCCTGTTCGATCGCCAGATCTTCGGTTGAAACGGGCAGGCTGGCAGGGTGAATTTTCTTATTGAAGATATAATCCCGGATGTATTCCTCTCCCACTTCCAATGGGATCCAACGCTGGATATCTTCGATTGAAGCATTTTCGAGTAGACCCGGAATCCCTATCCCTAAACCATACTCTGGGAAAACACCCAAACTCAATTCACCATCGAAAGCCGCCGCGATTGTCGTTGCTGAGGCACCGACATCGATCCCTAAAACACCTTTGGCAGGATCATAGACTTTACTCAAGAACTGAATTATCCTGCCGAAGGCGGTGGAGGTCGGCGTCAATCTCATACCCGACCATTCATCCAGGTCGCTAACCCCAGCTATGCGTGTTGAACGGATCGAACGGAAAATCTCAGCCATTCTGGTTTGAGCTGGGGAAAGTTGTTCGATCTCGATAGCTGGGCGCACATTCGGAGCAAAGTAATGTTTTGTCAGAGTGCCCAGTCTGGTCTCCACCACTTCATTCAACGCCTGGTTGCCAGCAAACAAGATTTCCGGTCTCTGCTCCTGTGCCATCAAAGAACAAGCCAAACCAACAGATTCGACCATCCGGATGACAGAATTCGTGGCACCATTTTCGGTACCCCCAGCGATGACGATCACATCAGGTCTTTTATTCAATATCAGGTCAAGACGCTCTTCCGGCTTCTTGCGATCATTAAGCCCGAGAGTATCGACCACCTGTGCATAAGTGGTTGAAACCAAACGTTGTGCGCTCGCTAAAGAGATATCCTCAAGCAATCCCACCGCGATGACCTGCAGTGGGGGACCAGCCGACAAGGTCCCCACAAACGTATCAATACCTGATCCATCCAGTTTACTGGGGACGATCAGCCGGTCATCATCGCCAATTAACTCACGACCAGTAATATCTTCTAAACGGGTGATTGCCCGGTTGATCCCTTCACCGATATGATTATAAGGAGCTTGAGCAGTCGTTCTGGCGGTTCCGATTGCCAAAAACCGGTAGCGTCCCTCAACCACATCAAATAGAACCGCGCGAGTGTTGACTTCGCCAACATCTACCGCCAATAAAGAGGTACCAGACTGATCAGTGGATTCCATATTCTCTATAACTCAACCAATTAATAATCCCAATATATCTCTAATGAAATCAACCAAAAATAAAACACGGCCAATTAATGCTGTCAGGGCAGCGCTGAGAATGCCTGCGAATAAAAACCCGAAAGTGAGCGCGATAAAGACTTGACCAATCTGCCCCAATCCATCTATCCAGGTTTGGAATTGAGTCTTTTCGCTGGCTTGAGAATATTTCCCGAATTGGAAATACGCCAACGTCGCTACTGTTCCAATCAGGATGATAATTCCATTCACCAGGCGCAATCCGACGCTCGCATCGAAAGCCTGATTGGACTGCACAGCAAATAGATTCATCGAGGCGAGAACTTGGGGGATTAAAGTTCCGGTAACTGCCCCGCCAATCGCTGCAGCAGCGCTTACGCCCACAAGGTAAGACATGGGGAGATTTCCAATGAAGGCGAATCTCGGAGAAATTTTCGAAAACAATAAACCAGCCAAGATAAGTGGGAACAAAGATAGAATTTGTTGACTGCTATTGTTGATGAAAATCGGGACGAACAGGCGTGGCAAGATGATGTTATAGATGGCAACCACCGCTACAAAGCCTGCTGAGACCCCAATAAACATGTGCAAAGTGATTCTGAAAAGCGGGTTATCCCCTATCAGATAACTAAACACCAGGAGGGTAAGGACGAAACCCAGGAATGCTCCGATCCAATCAGCCAGGTTCATCGTTTTACCTTTTCTTGACCGCGAGCTGTTCGGGATAACTCGGGGATCACGTAATAACCTAAACCACCAACCAGGATCAGCAAGGCTGCCACGAAGGTCCCCATCCCGAACGCATCCCAAAACTTGCCTGGAAAATCATCACCACCACTGATACGCGCATAGGCAGCCCCTCCTCGCAGGCCAACCACCAGACCATTTACAGGTTGGGGGGAACTCTCATAATATGGTCTTACAACCGGTTCCAGTTGGGCACTGGTAATCAAAACAAGGCTCGTCAACACCTGGGGATTAATTATCGTTGGACTCAATTGTTCAATCCACATTCGAGCTGTGTCGGGATCATCAACAAGCAAAATGATCATTGAGTAGTCAGTGATCTGACTAATCCCCGCCGTGGCAGGCAACCCGTTTCTTTCATCAGTCTCCCAGGCTACTAAACCATCTATGGTAAAAGGTATGGTTCCTTGCGGATTTTCAATAAAACTAAGCAACCCAACCGCTCCCCCAGGAATATAACCAAGATTGACATACTCTAATCCATAAATTAATAATTGATCGGCTTGGAATGATTGGATAAAGCGCTCCGCAAGGATAGGACCACTTGGAGATGTGGAAATCAAAGTCAATAGAGCACCCTCGCTCAGCAAGTGATCGAAGACGGGTTTCGCTGCAGTATCCAACTCAGCAGCTAAACCTGGCTCAAAGTCAAAACCAACCAATACACGCGCATTTTCCGGCAGTTGACTGATCAATCGATTGACTTCTGCACTCCCTTCATCATAATCAGGTAATGGCATTTCCTGGTTGGTAAAGACGATAGGCCACAAGATAGCCATCAATAAAACCAAAGCAATACCCCATCGCAGCATATGTTGCTGGGAAATCGATCTGCGTTGTGGTAAAGGTTGGGGTTGACCCTCATCCTCCAACAAACTATTCAACAGGTCAATATGCGCCCGTTGGCTTGTAGAGACTTTCAATTTGGCTGAATAGGTCCGAGGTTTACGGACACGCGCCGCCCCAGGTTCCGCGGATAAAACCCCCTTCAAACCTGCCAGCGGTCCAGCGTTTTCGCGGTCCCCGGAGGTCTCATCGCGTATTTTTGGAGGTGATGAATCGCCCTGTGAGACATCCTTTTCCTCACTGGCCGAGGGTACCTCTTCAAGCCTTTCGTCTTCAAGTAGGTCTTGAGTTTCTTCCTCGATTAAGGCGTCATTCAACCAATGCGGAATATCCTGTGATTCATTAATCTCTTGATCTGGTAAGAATGGTGCAGCTGGTGAGAACTCACCGATTGTAGCTTCTCCATCACCAGATACTCCGGTCATCCAATCAGAAATTGCATCCGCTGGTTTTCCTAACTCGGAATCTGAATCAAGTGGTTCTTCGTTTTCTACCTCTTTCGATTGCTGCAGTTCACTCAACCAATCTGGCACATTTGAATCAGAATCATGCCCTCCCAATCCGTTCTGGTTCTCTCCGATCCCAGGAACGCTTATTGATTCTGAATCAGCCGAGCCTCCTTCCTGGGGATGCAAATGAGCCAGACAGAAATCACAAAACTTATTATCAATTGGATTCGTTTTCCCGCACTGTGGACAGTAAATCTCTTCCATTAATTTCCCCCGTATGGTCTGTCAGCGCCCATGAGAATCCGGAGACCTGCAGCGATAATTCCCAAGGATACTCCGAGCAAAATTCCACGCGCACCCGCAACAGCTGGCACTTTACCGATCCAGATCCTTAATTCGGCCAAGCCAGGAATATCGATGCCAAATAATGGACCAGTCATCAAAAGGATGACAACAGCCGTAGCGATGAACACAATTGAGAGCAGGTTGGGTTTCCGCCGTAATAGACGTACTCCGGCATAAATTAACACCACAGACAGGATGCCCATCAAACTTGCTTCAATTGGTATCAGGATGTAGTTAAAAATCCACAACGAGTATGGATCGGTTGGTCCGAACCAGCCTGCTACACCCAAAGTAATTGTCAGTCCAGCTAATAAGGCTATGCTGTTAACCCGATTTGGTTGATCGGTTGTGGATTTTCGCCAGTGGACGATAAAAAGATTAACAACTCCAATTAATAAAGTAGTTGCCACAAGGATCGTCGCCCATTCAAGTAAAATGATTCTCAGGTTAATCAGCAGATCAAACTGCAGGAAATAGCCCAAGAGGACAACTATTCCTACTCCAATCGCGATGGCAGTATAGACCGGATTTCTCACAGCACACTAAAAAGTTTTAAAATGGCACCGATCACGATCAGACCAATTAATACCCAACGCAAGATATCTTGCGCGTACAGGCTGGCGATATGCATCGGACCAGCACCAAGATAAGCGCCACCAGCATAAGTTTCTTCACCGATCAAAGGTTCTTGGGCTGCGGCGAATAATACAGCCTGACCGGTCAAATTATCTGTTCCGCCCAACGTCATGCCAACCTTACGCTCTGCTGCATCAGTTATCAATGCAACTTCGTTGCCAAAGCTGCCAATCAGTAAGTTCGCACCGATATCCTCCTCTTGGATAAACGAGAGGGTGCCAGCAGCGTAAGAATAAGGTGTCAGACCGGTGATCCTTCCTCGCATGGGATCAGATTCCACCCCTAGGTATTTTGCTGCATCTTGCAGGGTATCTTGTGAAAGGATACCCAATGATCCTTCACCAGATGTAGCGACTGGGGGTCGATCGCTGATCGATGTAGATCGAGCAATACGATCCAATATACTCAACCCAACATAACCGATCGCACTTTGTGAGCTTAGTAATTGTCCTCTACCCAGAGAGATATGAAGACGGCTCCCAGCCTCAACTGCTAAACCAATCGCCCTTCGTAAGCGCACAAAAGCCGGGATCTCCCGCAGCTTTCGCCCTTCTCTCTGCCGGAGAACCACCGAAGCCGCGATCATTAAACCGAAGAACACCAGGACAAAAATTAAACCCAAGATATTGAGACGATCCACGATCAAGTTTCCTCTCGAAGACAAGCAATAAATTCTTCCCGCTGACCATCATTCTCGAGCACACTTGTTAATGCGTTTAAATGCCCATCTGGCACAAAACCATTCAAGATTGGTTGACCAACATAGACCACCTGGGCACCAATCAGTGTTAGTGGACCAGCTGCCTCGAGGAATGAAGCCACCAGGTTTTGTAACCCCCACCGGTGCAGGGCATTCGCCCATACCCGCCAGATATGGTGGTTAGTATCCATTGCTGCAAGTATAGCACAAATCCCAATCCCTCCTTGACCGACAAAATCTCGGCTTGATTTTAAATCTATCGAAGAAAATGGTCAAGTAGGTTTGCAGATCTGTATAGTTTTAAGAATTTGAGATAAACAACCCATCAATTGTCTAAATATATGACAGGTCACAGGTGTTTTTGATGTCATATATTACTAGTTGGTTGGTTCTGATGGGACTAAACTATTAGATTAGAAATCCGGTCGGCATTCCTGACCTTCATGAAAACAAACGCCGAAAAGTTATGGCGTAATAAATTGAGTTCCGGAGAAATAATGATGAAACGACCTATTATCACCGTTGATGGGACCGAGGCTGTCGCCCTGGTTGCCCATAAAGTAAATGAAGTTGTAGCGATTTATCCCATCACGCCATCGTCTGGTATGGGTGAATATGCAGACGCCTGGTCGGCTGTTGGCAAGACCAATATCTGGGGGACGGTACCCTTGGTAGTTGAGTTGCAATCAGAAGGTGGTGCTGCTGGAGCAATACATGGAGCCCTTCAAGCAGGTGCATTGACCACAACCTTTACAGCATCTCAGGGTTTGTTGCTCATGATCCCCAATATGTACAAGATCGCCGGGGAGTTGACCGCCACCGTATTCCATGTTTCAGCACGTTCGCTAGCGGCTCAAGCACTCTCCATCTTTGCCGATCATTCCGATGTCACCGCAACCAGATCCACGGGTTTTGCCCTGTTGTCCTCCGGTTCTGTTCAAGAAGCTCATGATTTTGCATTGATCGCGCAGGCTGCAACGCTCGAATCTCGAGTACCCTTCTTACACTTCTTTGAAGGCTTTCGCGTATCGCATGAAGTGAATAAAATTGAACAGCTCACCGATGAAGACATGCGGGCGATGATAGACGATGAACTTGTCCGAGCTCACCGCTCCCGCAGATTGTCCCCTGATCATCCAGTTTTGCGAGGCACCGCTCAAAACCCCGATGTTTTTTTTCAGGCTCGTGAAACAGTTAATCCTTACTATGAAGCATGTCCAGATATCGTTCAGAAAGCCATGGATAAATTTGCCAGTCTGACTGGACGGCAATATCACAACATGGATTATTACGGTGCGCCCGATGCAGAGCGAGTCATTGTGATGATGGGTTGTGGTGCAGTAACTGCCTCTGAAACAGTAGATTACCTCAACCAAAGAGGGGACAAGTTGGGAGTCGTAGTTGTCCGTCTATACCGCCCATTCCCGGTAGGTGATTTTCTAAAATCACTGCCCTCGACAGTAAAGACGATCGCAGTGCTCGACCGCACTAAAGAACCTGGTTCTATTGGGGAACCGCTCTTCCTGGACGTAATCGCCGCGATCCAAGAAGGATTGGAGAAAGGGATCGCAACCTTCTCTGAGAAACCGCGTATCATCGGTGGAAGGTATGGACTTTCATCTAAGGAATTTACCCCAGCCATGGTTAATGGTGTCTTTTCAGAAATGACCGAGGGTGAGCCAAAAAACAGCTTTACAGTCGGCATTATCGATGATGTCACCAACAATAGCATTGATTATGATCCTGGATTCTCAATCGAGGACCCGCAAACTGTACGGGCGGTCTTTTTCGGTTTGGGATCTGATGGCACGGTTGGAGCCAATAAAAACTCGATCAAAATTATCGGTGAAGAAACTGAAAATTACGCCCAGGGATTTTTTGTTTACGACTCAAAGAAATCAGGCGCGATCACCATCTCTCACCTTCGATTCGGTCCCCATCCGATCCGGGCTCCATATTTGATCGACAATGCAAATTTTGTCGCCTGCCACCAATTCACCTTCCTCGAGCGCTTTGATATGCTTAAATACGCAGCGCCCAAGGCAGTCTTCCTCTTAAATAGTTTTGTCGGTCCGGACGAGGTTTGGGATCTGCTTCCACGCCAGGTTCAAGAGACGATCATCGAGAAAGAGTTGCGCTTTTATATTATCGATGGCTATAAAGTTGCTGAAGAAGCCGGTATGGGGCAGCGGATCAACACCATTATGCAAACCTGCTTCTTCGCCATCAGCGGAGTCCTGCCCCGTGACCAGGCGATTACCGCCATCAAAGAAGCAATTCGCAAGACATATGGCAAACGTGGAGAAGCGGTTGTCATACGCAATTTCGAAGCGGTCGACAAGACGTTGGCGAACTTGTTCGAAGTCAACGTTCCTGAAGAAGTGACCAGCCAATTGACCATCCGCAAACCAGTGCCGGACGCTGCACCTGAATTTACCCGGGAAGTACTTGGAGAAATCATCGCTGGAAGAGGAGACGATCTACCGGTTAGCGTTTTTCCTGTTGATGGGACCTATCCAACAGGCACTACCAAATGGGAGAAACGTAATATCGCCCTCGAAATCCCCGAGTGGGACACAGACATCTGTATCCAGTGCGGCAAGTGTGTGTTTGTCTGCCCACACGCAGTGATCCGGGAAAAAGTATACGATCCCGCCTTATTGGAGAAAGCTCCCCCTTCCTTCCCCTCAGCAGATGCTCGGTGGAAAGAATTCCCCAATATGCAATACACCTTGTCCATCGCTCCTGAGGATTGCACAGGATGCGCTCTATGCATAGAGGCCTGTCCTGCCAAAGATAAAACACAGGTGGGACGTAAAGCGATCAATATGGTCGATCAACCACCGATTCGTGAACGCGAGGCAGCCAACTGGGAATTTTTCCTCACCCTTCCTGAAGTAGATCGCACTGCGATCAAGATCGGCACAGTCAAGAACTCTCAATTATTGCAACCGCTCTTCGAATTCTCCGGCGCCTGTGCAGGTTGTGGAGAAACACCATACCTGAAGCTGCTCTCCCAATTATTTGGCGATCGAATAATAATTGCCAATGCGACTGGATGTACATCGATCTATGGTGGCAACCTGCCGACCACCCCCTGGTCAACAAATGCCCAGGGTCGTGGTCCAGCCTGGTCCAATTCGCTGTTTGAAGATAACGCAGAATTCGGTTTGGGTATGCGTCTGACTTTGGAAAAACACCAGGAATATGCCCGTGAGCTCCTGCCGACGTTCTCGGATACCGTTGGCCAAGATTTGGTCACAGAAATTCTCAATGACGATCAAAGTAATGAAGCCGGTATTGCTGCTCAAAGAAAGCGTGTTGAATTACTCAAAGAACGACTGGCAAATATAGATGATCCGCGCGCCAAAGATCTGCTCAGCATCGCAGATAATTTGGTAAACAAGAGCATTTGGATTGTGGGTGGTGACGGTTGGGCATATGACATTGGTTATGGTGGTTTAGACCACGTACTTGCCATGGGTCGCAATGTCAACATCCTGGTGCTTGATACTGAGGTCTACTCCAACACCGGCGGGCAGGCATCGAAAGCCACCCCGCGAGCTGCCGTGGCGAAGTTTGCCGCCAAGGGGAAAGGTCTACCCAAGAAGGATTTGGGGATGATGGCTATGTCATATGGCTATGTATATATCGCCAAGATCGCCATGGGTGCCAGCGACCAGCAAACCGTGCGCGCGTTCATCGAAGCCGATGCCTACGATGGTCCATCTTTGATCATCGCTTACAGCCATTGCATCGCGCATGGATATGATCTGGTCAAAGGCCTTGAACAGCAAAAGTTAGCCGTCCAGTCTGGCTTCTGGCCGCTGTTTCGCTATAATCCAGAGTTAGCTGAACAGGGCAAGAATCCGCTGATCATCGATTCAAAGAAACCAACGATCTCTTTCTCTGATTACGCATACAACGAAACCCGCTATCGCATGCTCCTGCAGAGTGATGAACAACGTGCCGAAGCATTGATGAATCAGGCCGAGGATGATGTCAAGGGACGCTGGGAGCTTTATCAACAAATGGCCGCGATGAATTATGATGGCAAGAATGGGAACGAGTAACCTCTCAAACCTGGATAATTGGGTAAAGTGAGATTCGCTTTCAGTCACCAACAGATAAACATTCTATCTCTGGATTGGTTGCATCACCCTTACCCAACTTATCCTTTGCACAATCTTGTATAAATGACAAGGAGCGCACCATGGTAGACCTTACAACGAGCTATTTGGGATTAGATCTAAAAAATCCTCTGATTGCCTCAGCATCGCCATTATCGCAAAAAGTTGAAACCGTACGGCAGCTGGAACGCGCCGGGATCGCTGCGGTGGTAATGTATTCCCTCTTCGAGGAACAAATAATCTATGACAGTTTGAGACTCGATCGTGACTTGAGCCAGGGCACTGAATCTTTCGCCGAAGCGCTTACATACTTTCCGGATTTAGCTGCCCACACCGATCTCAACCAATATAGTATTGGTCCGGATGATTATCTCGCGAACTTGAACAAATTAAAGCAGGCGGTAGATATCCCCATCATCGGCAGCCTGAACGGGGTGACCAATGGCGGCTGGATTGAATATGCCAGGAAGATCGAGGAAGCTGGCGCGGATGCATTGGAGCTGAATATCTATAACTTATCGACGGATCCTGAAGTAACCAGCCAGGAGATCGAGAATGAGTATCTCGAGCTGGTACGGTCCATCCGGGCTTCGATCGAAATTCCCGTCGCAATCAAACTGAGCCCTTTCTTCACAAACCTGCCCAACTTCGCCCGCAACCTGGTCGAAGCAGGAGTAAATGGTCTGGTACTCTTCAACCGCTTCTACCAGCCTGATCTTGACCTTGAAGAATTAGAAGTCGTCCCCAGTTTGGTATTGAGCAATTCACAGGAACTTCGCCTGCCATTGCGCTGGATCGCTATCTTATATGGACGTATCTCAGTAGATTTTGCTTTAACAACCGGGATTCACACGGCAGAAGATGTCCTTAAAGCGACGATGGCGGGTGCCAGTGCTAGCATGGCAGCCTCCACGTTTCTCAAATATGGCATCGCCCATGGAACTGAGATCTTGGATGGGGTTATATCATGGATGGAGGAGCATGAATACGAATCCATCGCTCAAATGAAGGGCAGCATGAGCCAGCAAGCCGTTGCTGAACCAGCTGCCTTCGAACGAGCTAACTATATTAAAGTATTAAGTTCTTTTGATTTACGCTTTGCGCCCTAATTGGGTTTGCTTCCCCCAAAATTAAACGTAGGGAGTCGCCGCGGCGACTCCCTACAAATTATTAATCATAATAATTCCGGAGTGTTTATTTGAGAGAGTTAATCTCTCACTTCTGGCATCGTTTGGTGTTTCTTCTGCCGGTAAACGATCCTCCCACGTGATAAATCGTATGGAGACATCTCCAGGCGCACGCGATCCCCTAGCAAGATGCGAATATAATGTTTACGCATCTTTCCTGACAGGTATGCCAGTACTTCATGATCGTTATCCAGGCGGACTTTAAATTGGGTCGCTGGTAAGGCTTCGATCACTGTGCCTTCAACTGTTATTTTTCCTTCTTCTTTAGCCATCTGCACCTCCGGAATCTCTTTCGTACTCCAAAATTTACTCGGAAGAATATCTCGGGTGTCTGCGCCTCAACCGTCGGATTGCTTTTTTCTTCTGGATGCGACGTAACTCACTCTTTGAAACAAACCATCTTTTCCGTCGAACGGTGCTCATCACACCACTCTTGGCAACTTTTTTACGGAATCGCCTAAGCATTTGATCCTGACTTTCATTTGGTCTTAGTTCAACTGATACCAATATTCTCACCTCCTTTTCTCATCTTCTATAGGCAACAAAATAGCCCGGCTGACGTTCACTTTCCCAGCCGAGCATCGCTTGGCTTCTCATTTACATTAGTTCCGAAATGTTAACCGTCTTCTAAGCGTTGTCCTCTGGTAAAAATGTAGTATATTGTACTCGAACGTCTTTCAAATTATAATTCAATAAAATCCATCTGTCAATTAACGTTCACGGTCTCCTCGCAGATTAACGAATTTTTATTGCACTTCTCATCATAATTGTCTCAATAAATCCAAACCAAGGAGATCTATTTACTAAATCAACCCTCTTTGCGATCAGCGCTCACCCAAATCCCGGTGATTCTGCTAGGTTTTTTTTTTTAGAGAGGCAGAATGCCAAACAAAAATAACCGGAATCAAACCGGCTCATATAATAACAATGAATTTGAACCATGTTATGGCTGCGGTGCCCAGCTCTCCACAAACAAATAGTTCATGAAACCTGGTATTTTTGGGTTTAGATAACTGCCTCCAGGTGGGATCATCTACAAAGAGAATTGGGACACCAAAATATTCCACGACAACCTTCTTCTAATTTATCCACTGCTATTATTCTCTTCTTATACTTTCTAACGCATTTTGTCTTATATCAACTTGCGCTGTAAATGTTGATCAGATTGTGTATACTATCGGTTTGAGTTGGCTGGTCTTTATTTCAAACGCAAACGATAAAACCTACAATATCCTGGCGAATAGTGATTCTTGAAAATACAAGCCAAAGAAACTCCAGAAAATTATGCTGACTGAAGATTATTTCATGCGCATGATCAACCAGATGTTAGCTGTTCTGACCAAGATCATCGGCCTCAAGGATGTTGGTCAATACCAGGAAGCTCAACAGATCGTCAACCAGAGCCTGGAACAGCTCTTAGGTATGCCATCCGGTCTGCTCAAACAGATGGACGATTCCAGTGTAATGAACATACTCACCACCCAAGGAGAATTAGTCTCTGACCGCCTCTACATGGTAGCCAATCTGTATGAACTCGAAGGCAGCCTCCTCACAGATCAAAATCGTATCCCCGAGGCAAATTTGGACTATCTGCGAGCGCTCACCTTTTATCTTGAAATCGCATTAAAGGGGGAAAATCAGTATTCAAGGAAACTAAACGACAAAATTGAGCATCTTCAACTGACCCTATCTGACCAAGACCTAAGTGTTGAAACAAATTATCGACTGTTTGATTATTATGAACAGCTGGGCAAATATAATTTAGTAGACAATCAAATTTCCAAATTACTACTCACACATGATGATCAATCCGAGATATTACCTGGACTCATCATCTACTACGAAGAGTTATTAGAGAAAAACGATCAGGAATTATCTGCGGGGGGGATTTCCCGTGTACGGGTGCAAACCCAATTAGATGTCTTTAATAATCTAATCGCTAATGGTGATTTATGATCCAATTGAGCCAGAGTATCGCGCCAAATCACCCATTGAATGAATAGCAATTCGTGATGGAATCAGAAAATTTGCAGAGGCTGAGAACAATGTTTGGGTTTTCCATTCCTAATAATTCAACGCAAACTAAACCCAACACCAATTAAGAAC
>JAUWLJ010000151.1 GCA_030613705.1 Chloroflexota bacterium | reverse complement strand
CCAGCCTGTGGGTGTGTAATCACGTAGACAGGCACTTCCCAAAGCATCTTCGCAAAACGACCTTTGTCAGTAAAAGCTAACCGGAAGTTATCTCCTCGCAGAAGCGGGAGAATGCGCCGCGGGATGCCACCCCCTAAATATATGCCGCCTGTCGCCAGCACTTTCAAGGCCAGGTTGCCAGCCTCGCTGCCTAAGATGGAAACAAAAAGCCCCATTGTCTGTGTGCATATCTCGGCTTTGTTTTCCAACGCAGCTTTGGAGATGATCGGTGTTGGGTCTTCAACCTCAGCCAGCTGCTCAGCCAACCAGGCAGGCTCGTCAAATCCCTTGCCATCGCGTAAGAAGGTATACAGGTTGGCGATCCCCATCCCTGAGCAAACCCGTTCATAGCTGACATGACCGAAGATGGGATCCATGTAGTTGAGCAGCTCCAGCTGTAATGGGGTCTCGGGTCCAAAACTGGAATGCCCCCCTTCCGAGGGGTAGGGTTGGTAGCGATCTTCTGTCCATAACAGGAATCCTTCTCCCAATCCAGTGCCTGGCGCGATGACGCCTTTTGCTCCCTCTGGAGCCGGGTCGCCGGGGATCAGTGTTTCCAGGTCTTCTGCCTTCAGGTGTGGGATGGCAGAAGAGATGGCATGCAGATCATTCAGCAGTCTTACCGGTATACCGCCAAGAGCTGCGCCGAGAGTGCTCTCTTCCACAATCCAGCTGAGATTAGTGACCCGGGCGCGGCCTTCGAAAATCGGTCCAGCAATACCAATACTGGCCCCGCGCAATATATATGGCTTGTCAGCCAGATAGGTCAGGATGATATCTTCCAGGGAAGAAAATTCTTGGCTTGGAAAAGTTTCACTTTCGATCAGCTCGTAGTCTCCTGCTTCCATCGAGAACAAAGCTAATCTTGTTTTTGTGCCCCCAATATCTCCTGCGAGATATCTCTCATCCATATCGATTATCCCTCCTGGTAATCATGACTTCTCACCCGCTTGGTGAATTATTAATATTCTATCATCGACCCGGATTTGGGATATTGAATGGCGGCTATTCTCCCATTGATTAATATCATCCTGGTATGTTGGGGGATAACTGTTGATATCTTTTAGGGTCTCAAGGATATCGCTCACCGATGGGCGGTCGGCTGGATCATGACTGCGGTAAGCCATGCGGATAATGCCAGATCGATCCACGATGAAATCCCCACCCAGTTGCCCGCTGTCACCCTGGATACCTCGCCATTTTCTCCCTTGCGCCATCAAACGGGCATACTCAAACAAGATTTTTGGACTCCACGAACGTCTCAGAGAGTACTCAAGTCCGAATGCCTGGTAGGATTTCATTTCAGGATCGATCAAAAATTGAAAAGTGGCTTCGGTCTCTTCTATCCATTTTTGAGCGAGAGTGATGGACCCGAAGGAAATTACAGCCACCCGTGTGTTGAGCGCTTCGAGCTCAGCTTGGAATTGGCGCAACTGCGCCACATGTTCCCGGCAGGGCAGTCAACCCAGGTGCCGTAAAAAGATCAATAGGGCATGCTTACCCTGGCTCCATGTCTCAGAAAGATTTATTTGACTGCCGCTTAAGTCGCTGAGCTGCAGATCAGGAGCGGGATCGCCTGGTTTATACATGCTCAATAGTCACCAGCGAATCTTCGCTCCCTAAAGAGTTAGGGACATAACTTTCAGCTGCCCAATCGTTCTCCCAACGTTCGCCATCCAGTAAAAACCTGTAGCGATATTGCCGCCCTGGTTTCAGAGAAATGGTTAAGGTGAAACTGCCATCTTTACGACGTTTCATCGGGTGAGAGGTTTGGTTCCAGTCGTTGAAATCAGCGCATAAGCAGGCGTTTTGTGCGTTGACCTCTGCCGGTAGGCTGAAAGTTACCCGACATGAGCGTCCAGTTTTTGTGTAATCCTTTTCGGGCATATTATGCCTCCTTTGAAAATCAAACTATAGTTAAACGATCTCTTGCCCTCAAATAAGCGTGTACAGAGGCGATGTAAGCTGCATGGCTCCAGGTAAGCGGGCTGACTGACAATGGTTCGCCGCTGTAGGGGTGTAATTGTTCCGCCATGATGCCGCTTGGTAACGAATGCTCGACAGCCCAATCCAGTAGATCTCGGGAGGCTGCCAGCTCTTCCTCAGATTCGGCGATCTCTGCCAACCATTCAGCAACCCATAAGGTTGGGATAAACCAGGGATTTCCTGGTACATTGTCGATGTCCTGGCTTACTTGATGATACCCGTCGTTTTTATAGCGCGCAACCCCTCCGACTGCGGTATTTACCCACAAACGCTCACGCACGGTTTGCATGGAGGATCTAATTTTCGGATCCTCGGGGGAGTACATGCCAAATTGCCACAGTCCGCTGATAGAGGCGTCGATCGTTTTATCAACCTCCCATGAGTTGTCAGGGTTTTGATAGATCATCTTAGCAAAGTAACCCAAATCTGGCTGCCACAGATTTTTCTCCACACCCAGTTTTATCTCCTCAGCCACCTGTCGATAGTGTTCGGCTCGCTGGCTTTCACCGAAATTTTCGGCGAAATTCGCACCCGCCATCAAGCCTCCCCAGACAGCAGCAGCTGTCCAGGTCAGTACGCCCCGCCGTTCCTCCCACAGCCCATAACTCGGTGAAGGCAATCCGCTCTCCGGATCCCGATAATCCACGAGGAAGTCCGCGATGGGACAGATCAACCCCCGGTATAAAGGTTTGATGAAGTAAACATCTCCATGTTGGTGGAAATGACGCCATAATGCCCACAGCACGAGCGCTGATTCATCCTCCTGAATGGGCAGTTCCTTGTGACCTCCCCGGTACCAGGGGTGCCAGCTGGAGGCCAAAGTGCCATCTGCGTTGTACTTGTGCAGCAGGTATCCCTGGTTGGTAAGCACATTGGCGCAAAATTTAAAGAACTCGCGCGGGAGGTCCAGATACCCAGCCTGGTTTAATATATTCGCTACCAGGGCACCATCTCTAGGCCACAAGTAGCTGTATGAATCGTTGATGTAGGTAGAGATATCCGAATCATTGGCCGCGATGATCGCGCCACCATTATCGATCTGGGTGCGGATCACCAGCAGGCTGGTGTTATATTGATCGCGAATCGTCTCGGGTAAGTCTTTTAAATCTGGAAGATGTCTGCTCAGCCAAAGATGCCAAAAGGCAGAGGCGCGGTCAAGATAGGATTGCGGACCGCGCTGGCGGACCCTGCGGTTGATGGTTGCCAATTGATCGAAATTGCTGGCTGCAGCCAGCCAAACATAAAGCGTGCCGGTTTCTCCGCTGTCAATTTGCAGTGTAAATGAGACGGTTGAATCAACAGGCCCATTCGCAATCGCATTACCAGATAGCTGTCCATCTTCTGCATCACGCCAGGTGCCTTGTAAGTCGTTCACTTCCTTCAACCCACAAGACCACCCGTGCACTCCCACCTGGATACCAGGCGCCGTATCCTCCACTGGAGATCGGCCTGTCTCGGATTCCTTGTCGCTGATCAGCACCGCACCATTCACCAGGAACCAATTGGCGCCTTTGTAATGGATGACAGCCCTGCGTTGAGGTTCGTAGTAGGCAGTATCTCCTAGCTCACTACCTGCGATATGAAAATCATGGTGAAAGAAGAGGCGCACTTCTTTACGCTCCTCCTCAAGATTGGTGATATCAAAGCGCCGTACTAATAAGTCTTCGTGAAAATCCACCACATCTGCAGCTTTGATTGTCAGACCCAAATCTGGGTGTTTAAGCGCGATATCTGACACCATAGTTTCAGGCTTGTACTTCAGTTTGCGTTCCCACCCGGGATGGTCCAACCACCGCAACTCTCCTTTGGTCCAGACACCCACGCGGAAAACATGTCCAAGAGCATGATTCTCCTGGCCGACGTGTGGCCAATACAGATCCCGGATCTGATAATTTCTATCAAAGGCAACCAGCAGGTTGCCATTTCCTAGCGGTATATCGCGCGGCATACATCTCTCTCCTCAAATTATTGTTCTTCTTAATCCGATTTGATGGGCATTATAGCCCAGATGGCTCATTCAGACCAAATGATAGCAAAAAAATTAGCCCCGAAGGGAGGAGACTCCGGGGCTAAAAGCTTCACCCACAACTCCAAATCCAATAGTTAGGGAGTGAATTCAGGTTGGTAAGCAAGAGGCAGTAGGTTATCTGAGGTAATCCTCATCCCGCCGGTTAACAGGGTGGTTGTCACTGCGCACAGGAACCCGTATTACCTCTCTGCTTGACTTATTGATTTGTCGCTCGATAAAAATCGTTCCGACAACACCAATTAACATTACGATGAATAGCGCCATAAGCATCCCTTTCAACTAATCTTCTGTAACTACACAAGAACTTGTTCCTTTCATAGATACAGATGTCGTCTATGCATGAATTCTTACCTAAGGTTTGGATTTCTTTGTTCTTATTCGTAATTTAACAACAAACATAGTATGGGTAAGATTTGGGTTGTGAACCGCGTCTATACCTATGAAAGAATGCTTTACAAGGAGGCATAAATGAAAAACTTAATTAATGTAACGGATGCTGAATTTCAAGAAAAAGTTTTGGAATCTGATTTACCGGTTGTAGTGGATTTTTGGGCGCCCTGGTGTGGCCCCTGCCGGATGATCGCACCAGTGTTAGAAGAAGTCGCTAAAGAAAATGAAGGCAAAGTGATGATTGCAAAAGTCAACACCGATGAAAACCCTGAATGGGCGATGAATTTTGGAGTCCAGGGGATTCCGACCTTGCTCTTCATTTCGGGTGGTGAGGTGCGAGACCAGCAAGTTGGCGCCGGTCCAGCACCAGCTTTAAAATCTAGAGTCGTTGCGTTCCTCGATGAATCGGGAATTCCAGAGGGTGTTTTGGAAAACGGCAACGGAAAGGTTCAATGAGCGGATTGCAGTTCGCGACCTCCAATGCGAAGGATTCTCCTTCCGGGGAAGGGTCATTGGATATCAGGCGATCGCCCCAGGGCGATCGCCTGATTGATTTTCGAGAATCTGTATTAGATTTGATCACTGGCACAGCCCCGCATGTTTTGAATGAGGTGGGCGATTCATATTCACATAATATAGAAACGGGTTTGGAGATCACTGCCGAATTAAAGCGTTTCATGGATATGGCCAAGATCAGTGCCATGGATGAGCGAGGCTATTTTGTTGACTATGCTCTTTTGAAGGAAAGCCAACCTTATCTCGAATACCGGCAAAAGTGTTCACCGCGCTTAAGGTATTTCGATCCTGGAACCCTGTCAACACCTGAAGAGCAGCTGGCCTTTTGGATAAACCTGTATAACGCCCTCATCATGGATGGGGTTATCGCCAAAGAGATTTTGCAGAGTGTTGGCTCAAACCCCTTGCGCTTGTTGGCGTTTTTCCGGCAAATTGCTTACAATGTCGGTGGACAGCGGATGACCGCTGATGATATTGAACATGGTGTCTTGCGCGGTAACCGCGGTCATCCAATGTTGCCCGGACCACAATTTGCTTCAAAAGATCCCCGGCTTTCCTGGGTTGTGAATCCAGTTGACGTCCGGATTCATTTTGCTCTTAATTGTGCTGGTCGATCCTGCCCGCCAATACAAGTATATACCGCGGAAGATCTCGATGAGCAGCTCGATCTTGCCGCCCGCAATTTTGTAAACGCGGATGTATCTATCGATCAGCAACAAGAATTCCGGGTGCACATTTCCGCCATATTCAAGTGGTTCAATGCGGATTTCGGAGGTCAGCGAGGGGTGCTTGATTTTCTGATCGAGTATCTTCCAGATGGGGAACGCAAATCCTGGTTAGCAGAAAATGTGGGCAATATCTCTTTCCACTAT
>JAUWLJ010000072.1 GCA_030613705.1 Chloroflexota bacterium | reverse complement strand
CCGCCGTGCGTGCATCCAGGCGCACTTCAATATTGGAATCGCCCCGCTTCAAGTCGTTGACCTGACTGCCATGGACGTGCCCGGAAGCTTTGGTCAGCAATATTGAGCCACGAAAACTTTCTCCTTGTGAGGTGAATACTGTACATCCCTCCCCTTCGACAGTATTCCATGCAAATGCGCCGATGCGGGTCATTTTCAAACGCCCATTGGATTTTATCTCTTTGACCATCGCTCCGAGGGTATCTGCATGGGCAGTTAGACCACGCGGCGAATCGTTCTCCGATCCATCCCAGGTAGCGACCAGAGCCCCTTTGCGGTTCTGCGAGATAGATAAGAATGAGAAATCTTTCATGATTTGCTCAACATATTCAATCGCATTTGCAGCAAAACCGGTTGGGCTGGGAGTGTTTAGTAAATCTACCAGGATCCTAAATAAATACTCAGCATCAATTGGGGGAAGGTCGCTCATTCCGGCTCCTTATTTATCAGTCTCGCCTGCATAAAAAAACAGGCTCTCATCAAAATTATACCCGCTGAGGCAATTGCGGACAACGAATACCAGTTGGCATAGTTCTAAATCAGCCTTAACATATCAAATCAACGTTTACGGTATAATCTGCGGCATGGAAAGTATGAATCAGGAAGAAACACAGCCGATGCCGCTTGGGGATGAAACCCAACCGATATCATCAGAATCTGTTCCCACTCAGGGGCAGAATCAGGATGATGGCAATGGTAATGCGGATCTTGGAGGAACTGCGCCTCCCACAGACGGGAATGGCAGCGTGAAAGGCCGCTCCTTATCCTGGCCATTGTTGATCACGATCAGCCTGGCAGCCCTGTTACTGATCGCGGCTACCAGCGCTTTTGGAGGCTACCTGTCAGGAATCAATGAGCGCACCAATTATGAGGTTACTCAGGTTGCCCAGCAAGTCTCCGAACAATATCAATTAGGCTTGGAGGATCTTGAAGCCAAACGGTATGAACTGGCGCGCCAGCGGTTCGAGTACGTTATTAGGCTCGATCCCAACTACCCGGGTGTGACAGAACAACTTGCTCTGGTATTACTTGAAATTAATACCACTGCCACCCCAACTCTGGTGCCCACGCCCACATTAACCCCGACACCCGATATGCGCGGCGTCGATGAACTGTTCTCGCACTCACAGATTTTATTAGCAGATGGGAAGTGGACGGAGGCGATTGAAACATTACTCAAACTGCGTAAAGATGAGCCTGATTACCAGACGATTAAAGTCGATTCAATGCTGTATGTTGCCCTGCGAAATCGGGGTGTCGATCGCATTTTGCGGGAGGGCGATTTAGAAGGCGGCACCTACGATCTCGCTTTGGCTGAGAAATTTGGCCCATTAGATGTTGAAGCCAGCAATATGCGAACCTGGGCAGACCTTTATAAAACAGGAGCCAGCTTCTGGGGTTTGGACTGGGGCCAATCAGCTTTTTATTTCGGTCAGGTCATCGTTGTCGCCCCCAATCTCCGTGATAATACCAATATGACCGCTGCGGAGCGCTTCCGCATCGCAACTATTAGATATGGGGATATTTTAGCTGCCAGCAAAGAATGGTGCCTCGCCCAAGAGCAGTACGAAGCGGCATTCGCCCTTGGAGAAGATACTTTGGTCCAGCCAACTGCATCGTGGGTGACTCAGAAGTGCACCAATTCTCAAAAGAAAAAACAAAGAACCCAGGAACCTCCACCTCCTGAGGCTGTACCCACAGAAGAGGCAGTACCCACAGAAAGTCCTCCAGCTGAACCTGGAACAACCGAACCCCCACCTTCGGAACCCGCTCCAACCGATATCCCCCCGACGGAACCCCCGCCGACAACAGAGCCCCCACCGGAACCGACCTCTACTCCGACACCATGATCTCGCTGGGGGAAACGACCCCTCTCTGGGCACTCAGCCTGGCCTATTGGCTGCACATGCTGGCAACAGTAGCGTGGATTGGCGGGCTGGTAGCCCTGGTTGTGCTTGTTCTGCCAGTCGCCAGCCGCGTTCTCGAAGCCGATAGCTATGCTATTTTTCTTGAGCAAGTTCAGCGTCGTCTAGATCCTCTTGGGTGGTTGAGCCTGGCTGTGCTCCTGGCGACCGGCCTTTTCCAGATGAGCGCTAATCCAAATTACGAGGGATTCTTAAGCATTTCAAACCGTTGGGCGGTGGCTATATTAATTAAACACATCTTGTTTTTTGGAATGATCGGTGTTAGCGCTTACATGACCTGGGGAGCACTTCCATCTCTGCGGCGTATTGCTCTCTTGCGGGCAAAAGGTATTGAGGCAGAGGATGCAGAAAAGCTCCAGAAGCGCGAAACCACACTGCTTCGCATCAATTTGATCCTGGGGATATTGATTCTGGGTTTAACTTCTCTGGCACGAGCTTCCTAATTTAGCCTGGGCGCCTAAGGCTTTGGCGATTTGTGAAGTACGTACGGGTCTTGTGGGTAATAATGGTAAAAGTCGCGCTCTGGGAACTCGGCTCGCAGGGCATCATCCGCTTGTTTATTCCGGCTGAAGATAAATATAAAGGGGGAATCCAGATCCGGACTCTGTAAATCAAGCAGGACACCGTATTCCATCCAGTTTTCAGGATGAACCACGATTAACGCTGGAGTCAGATCTTGAGCCTGCTCAGTTAAAAACGGCTTCAGATCTGCCCTATCCATCCCATATAAACCGCGCAAATTATTTAACCTTAAAGGTGTGTAATAAATAAGATTTCCAACAACCAGGATAACCAGCAAGGCTGATACGATCAAAGGCCTGAATCGTTTCCAGCCTTGATATGTGGGCCACGATTCACCTGTCTGGATAGGCCATCCAGCCAGCCAGGCGATACCAGCTCCAGTGATCAATGTCAGGCTGAATAAACCTTCAAAATAATAGCGAGGCCCAAAAACCCAGGCGCCAACCCAATAGGCCATGTAGAAGATCACCAGGCTTGGAAACACTGCTGCAACCAGCAACCCACGCCAGTTGCGGCGCAGCAATACTGCCAAAATCCCAAAAGGTAGAAAAATCCACGAAAACCTCCCCCAACCAAATAAATCGCTATAACCAACCCGCAAACTAAAGCGTGTGTTGATCCTGGCTAAATTCAAGCTGTGCCCATTTTCCGTCACTCCGTACCCTGGACCAAAACCGATCTTATCGTAGGACCACCAGAGAGTATATGGATTGAGCAGGGCATCACCGGTGACTGCATACTGCCACAAGAAGGTTATCGCACTGACAGCGAGTGCCAAGCCACCAACGGCCATCACGTGACGGCGAGTATGCCAATCAGCTCGAACCAGCAAATATAACCCATGCAGGGCAAAGGGAAGGGCAACAGCAAGGGCAGTTAATGGCCTGGTGAGTGCCAAAACTCCCAGTGTCAGCCCAGCGACCACTGTTGGTAATGTGCGCCGCGAAACATTCTGCTCCCCAAACCGATCGATCCAGGCAAGCGCGAAAGCCGTGCTCAATACCAAGCCAAAGGAGTGAGAGAGAAGTGTACCAGTGTTGATCAAGAAAAATGGTGAGGTAAGTGTGAGCGCAGCTGCAATAATCCCCACCGTTTCCCCGAAGACCTTCTTCCCCAACCGGTAAGTAAGCCAGACACCCAATCCAGCCAGCAAAGGGTTGATCAACGATCTGATACCCAGGCGAACACCAATTGCCAGCACCATTGGCCAACCTAAAGGGTATTTCCCAAATCGTTGACCGTTGTGATCTACTACAAATGGGACTAAGAAACTCTCCGCCTGTGGTGGAGAGGCAACAGTCAGGTTTCCATCTGCGATCGCCCGAGCCTGCCACACATATGCAATCTCATCTTCTAAATGTGGGATGCCCTCAAAAAATCTTTCTGTGACATAATAAGTCGCCAGAATGGTGATCAGGCTTAGCGCCAGGGCTATGCGATCCGCTCGAGACATTGATATCTTGTAATCAGACAGATAGATCAGGCATGAATAGCCCGCAGAGCCTGCAATGCCTGGCTGTGTAAATGGCCGTTCGAAGCGAGAATGCCGCGATTGTTAAGCAGCATTCGGCCCGCTGTGAAATCTAACGCTTTGCCATACAGATCGCTCACCTGTCCACCTGCTTCTTCCACAATGAGAGAGCCGGCCGCCTGGTCCCAGATCTTTTCCCGGTAATCCGGTTGCTTTGAGGAAAGCAATCTCAAATATAAATCGCCCTTGCCAATCGCCAGCAGCACATACTTCGCCTGGCTATCCATTCTCACCGGTTCAACTTCAACTTCCAGTTCTTGAGCAAAATAATCGATCTGGCTGATATTTGTATGTCCGGATTCAAATGAACGCAATAAACGAGCTTGTGCCGGCACTGCAATATCTGAGATATGTAATTCCTGATAGGGATCTGCATCGGCTTCAAGAGAAGTTAACCAGGCGCCTTCTCCTCTGACCGCGATTGCCAGCGTGCCACTGCCCTCTGCATCCGGTTTGTATCCACCCGTTAAGTTTGGGCAGCCAAGCACGCCAATCTGCACTTGACCATCGACGATCAGTGCCAAGGCTACTGCGTACTGGTCGCCTCGCAGGAAACCCTTGGTGCCATCAATTGGGTCCAAAGTCCAAAAACATTTTGCGGGTTCACCAGTACCGTGATCTATCCAAGAGCAAACTTTTTCGGGCGTCGATTGAGGGACAAACCTTGACACAAATTGGGTAATTTGCTCTAAGGTGAGTTTTTCGGCAGGTTGGCGCAATTCGCTCGCATCCTCTTCACCTACCAACGGTTGATCTGGGAATGTTTCAATTAGCGCCCACCCTACCAAAGCCTGGGAGGCGAAATCGGCGACAGTAACCGGTGAGCGATCATCTTTAGTTAATGCGGGTGAGACCATCTCTGCCTGCACCTGCTTGACCAGCTGGGAGGCCTGGCGGACAATATCTACTGCAAATTTGGTTTCTGGTCGATCGAGATTCAACATCAATGTTTTCCTTTATTTTTCATACTCCTGGAAGTTTATTGTGCTAATGTCAAGCTGGGCAATTCACTGACCGCAACTCCGTTTAAGTCATAAGCCAGCGCATCGGTGATCTGCACCGGGATCATTTCTCCATTGGGATATTCACCCTCCAATATTGTCAAACCATCGATTTCGGGGGCATCCCGGTATGTGCGGCCCATTGAAAGGTCGTCACCAGACCCTTCAATCAGAACCTCAAGAGTTACCCCAACCAGCGCCTGGTTCTTTTCCAGGGAGATGCCTTGCTGCAATGCCATTAACCGTTCCCAGCGTTCTTGTTTTACCTCAGCTGGGACTGGATCACCCAGTGCTTCACTCGTTGTCCCCGGTTCAAATGAAAATTTAAAAGCCCCCACCTTATCGAAACGAATTTCCTCCACAAAATCTAATAGAGCTTGAAATTCCTGTTCAGTTTCACCTGGGTATCCAACAATGAAGGTCGTCCGCAAAGCGAGGTCTGCCATTTTAAAGCGCATTTTCTCAATTGTTTTGTGCACCCATTCAATATTCGCGGGCCTGCGCATGCGTCTCAACACGCCGGGATCGGCGTGCTGGAGAGGGATATCCAAATAAGGCACGATTTGCTGGTGGGATGCCATGACATCGATCAAGCGATCAGTCACATAGCCTGGATAGGCATACATGATGCGAATCCATTTTATTCCGGAATGGTCAGCGTCATTTTGTGGCTGCTCTTGTAGATCTGCCACTATTCTCTCAAGTAGATCAGCCAAGCCGTTTTTTATGCCAAGATCATTCCCGTAATCAGTGGTATCCTGGGCGATCAAGATTAATTCTCGTACCCCCATACCCTGTAATATCCTGGTCTCCGCTAGGATAGCCTCCACCGGGCGGCTGACAGCCGTTCCTTTTATCAAAGGGATAGCACAAAATGCGCAAGGCCGCCGGCAGCCATCTGCTATTTTCAAATAAGCACTTGCACCTTGAACAGCTGCCCGGAGAACGCCACCCTCATCCATGACTGTCTGGTGAGCCTCCGGGAGCTGGTAGACGGGTTCTGGGTGTTTTCCTTGTCTCAGTTCTTTGACTACATCGATGATATCCATCCATCGCCGGGTGCCGATGATCCCATCGATCCCAGGGACTTGCTGAGCAACTTCGAGTCCATAGCGCTGAGTCAGACAACCCGCAGCGATCAAGTACTGGTCCTCGCGTTTTTGGGCTGCCAGTTCTCCCAGCACCTGCAAGGATTCAGCTTTGGCTGGACCAATAAATCCACAGGTATTAACAATTAAAACGCTGGCTTGTGCTGGATCAGCCACAGGTAAGTACCCAGAATTGTTCAACAGTTGTCCCATTGATTCTGAATCAACTGTGTTTTTGGAACAACCTAAAGATACTAAATGATATGTGTTTTTTCGCATAAGTAATTTACCATTAAGATCGAAAAATATAATAAACCAAGCTATCGAGACCCATCAGGGTGTATCTGTCTGTTGAGGAATGGGACTCGCTAACGGCGTGCTGGTTGGTACTGGGGTGATAGTCGGGGTCGGCAGCAACTCGCCCTGCGGAGTAAACACCCTATAAACCACTTCTCCGTAGACACCTAAAACGCCCAAATCTATCTCGTTGAAAAACAGCTGAAGAGCAGCTCCATTGCCCGTGATCAATTCTATTTGAAATTCACCTGAGAAGGAAAATGCGCTGCCAGGAACAACTCGTCCCTCGAACTCAATATTTTCATCCACGGTTACCCGCATCCAAGCTCTTCGAAGGACCGAAACATAGATTTGGACAGGTGCATCACTCACCGTTGGAACAGGTGTCTCTGGTGGGACTTCTTCTGGTGGAGGTGCGATTGGATTGCCCTCAAGTCCGGATGAATTTTCAGTCTCTGCTGGTCTTGGAAGTGGGGTTTCGCTAGGCGGGGGAATTTCTGAAAGTGCTTCAACTGGAGTTGCCTGCAGCGCTTCAGCAATAGACGGCACGGTTTCGACAGGATTTGGTGCAGCCTGCAAGGAACTGATCCTGATTGTGCCCCAGATAATGAACCCGACCACAGCCACAATCAATATCGTACCGAGAAACCAATCTCCAGGAAAGGATCGGAGCAGAGGTAAATTGATCCTTCGCCGGCTTGGCCTGGTATCAGGAGAGATAGGTTGGGCAGCTCGTTTCTCGGCGAGTTGGGCCTGAAGGCCATCTGCGAATCGGAGCAGGATTGGCTCGGTATCCAAACCTAGGAAGGCGGCATAATTCTGCAGCATGCCCCGTCCCTGCACCGGTGATGGCAATCCAGCCAGATTTCCAGACTCTATTGCCTCCAGGTAATGCTGACGAATATGGATATTACGCTCAACTTCTTCTAAAGAAAACCCGAGCATCTCCCTTTGTTGCTTCAGATCCTCTCCCAAGTCCTTGAAAATCAGGATCGAGTTGCCAGGGGTTTCGGCCACTGCTGGAGTTTGCTCGTCTGGCGAATCAAATACAGCTGCCAGTGGTGTTTGCTCCTGCTCATTAAGGCTGCTCAACAGCGGTTGAGAGGCTATACCCAAATATTCGGCATAGGCTCTCAGGAAACCACGCACATGGGCTTCAGAGGGCAGCCTATTAAAATCCCCTCTTTCCAGGGCCTCCAGGTAATGCAAGCGGATATGCGTCTCTTCCGCAACCTGCTCCAGAGATATATTTTGCCCTTGACGAGCGCGGTGCAGCTCCTGGCCGATTTTCTCAGACATTTATTTGTATTCTGGTAAATTACTTCAGCAAGTATCCATCGGATGTGTAGATTTCTGAAAGGGCATTGATTGGGTACAAAACACCGGCCTTGCAGCACCCAGGCTACAAACAGGCCGGTGATAATGTAAAAAGCAAACCGCCTCACAGCAATGTGTATTGCTGTTTTTGCTGGGGCTATTCTACTTCAATTTCTTCTTCAATTCCGCTTTCGGATCCAAGCTCTTGGTCATCTCCCTCGCGGGAAGATGCAACCTGTTCTTCGTCTTGAAGCTCTTCACCCTCATTGCTGCTCTGTTCAACGGGTTGCTGCATTTCAGGTGCTTCTTGCTCTTGGTCATCTCCCTCGCTGGAAGATGCAACCTGTTTTTCGTCTTGAAGCTCTTCTCCCTCATCGCTGCTAGGTTTAACAGGTTCCTGCATTTCAAGAGCTTCTTGCTCTTCTTCTTCACTATTGATGATAACCGTTACCTCTGGGATCAAGTCAATTGTCAATCGGATCTGGACTGTATGCTCACCCAGAGATCTCAAAGGCTGTGAGAAAACCTGGCGCCGGTTGATTTCAATATCGGCTTTCTCAGTGATTGAATCTGCTACCATCTGGGTGGTAATTGAGCCGTAGAGTTTACCCGTTTCACTCGCTCTGGCAGTGAAAGACAATACCATGCCGTTCAATTGCTCAGCGACAACGCCCAATTCTTCATTTAATGCCTCACGCTGGATTGTCGCCTGAGACTTGATCCGGTCAACCTGCTTGAGTGCACCAGATGTTGCCAGAACAGCGAGACCTTGTGGCATCAGATAATTGCGACCGTAACCATCGGCTACTCGTTTAACATCTCCCGCCCG